>NZ_NHPF01000147.1:0-65199 GCF_002252925.1 Halorubrum sp. Ea8 | reverse complement strand
GGTCCAGTCTCAGTCGACGGTCCAGTCTCAGTCGTCGTCGGTGTCGACCGGCGCGCCGCACTCCGGACAGACGTCGTCGGCCCGCGTCACCGCGAGGTCGCACTCGGGACAGAACCGACGGTCGCAGGCGGGGTCGCCCATGCCCGGGAGAGGTCGCTCGCTCCACATAAGCCCGACGGCGGTCGGGGCCGCGCTCGGCGCCGGGGTGACGCTTCCGGTCCTTGGTGAGCTGCCGCCCGCGTACCTCCCCTCGTCGCCCTCTCCGGCCTGCTCGGCGTGGCGGACTCCTTCCGCGAGCCGGCGAGCATGGCGCTGTTCGCCGACGAGGGGACCGACGATGGCGGCGTCGCCTCCGGCTTCGGGATCCGCGAGCTCGTCTGGCGTCCGGGCTCCGTGGCCGTCCCGCTGATCGCCGGCTGGCTGATGGTCGAAGCGAGCATGGCGTCCGTCTCCTACGTCGGCGGCGCGTTCGCGATCACCGGCGTGCTCGCCTTCGTCGGCGTGCTCGCGTACGACCACGGGCGAGCGGCGCTGACGACGTGGTAGGCCGAGTCCCGCGACTGAAACCGATGGACAGGAGGGGAGACGAGCGGCCTACTCGTCGCCGCGCTTCCGCAGCGCGGCGCGGTAGTGGTACCCGTTCTCGTCGTCGCCGCGGGCGACCTCCTCGACCGCCCAGCCCGTCCCGACCGCGGCCTCGCGAAGGCGCGCGGGGCTGAACAGCCGGAGCTGGAGGATCGGGTTCGTCTCGCCCTCGTACTCGAAGAACATGACGCGGTGCGCGAGCCCCGGCGTCGGGTCGTCCCGGTAGCCGACGAGGTCGGCGGTCGCCGGGTGCGTCGGGTCGTAACAGTCGACGACGGCGGTCGCGTCCGGCGTCGTCACGTACGCGAGGTCGCCGAGGAACTCGGTGAGTCCCCGCATCGATCCCGCGAGCCCGACCTGGGTCCCGTTCGCGAGCGCCGAGCCGAACCGGTCGCGCGGGAACGCCTCGCGCAGCGCGAACATGTCGCCCTCGCGGGCGTCCTCGACGCCGCGCTCCCGCATCGTCTCGACCAGCGCGGGGCTCGGCTCGATCGCCACCGTCTCGAACCGCTCTTGGAAGTACAGCGCGTGTCGCCCGGTCCCGGCGCCGAGGTCGACGAGCGGACCCCGCAGGCGGGACGCCAGCCACTCGTGGGCCGGGTCCTCGCTCGGGTCGAAGTCGGCGAAGTAGAACGCCTCGATCGGGTGCTCGACCGTCTCCTCGCCGTCCCGGTGCAGGAGGGGCTCGTCCCGTTCGCCGCGGAAGTGGTCTCGGATCGCGCGGCCGAAGGCGTCCGTCATGCGTCGAGAGTGCGGGGTCACCGTGAAAAGTCGCTCGCGAGTGAGTCAGACAGACGCATGGCCCCCACGCGTCCCTCGATCGGCGACTCAGTCGTCGGTCGGGCGTCTCCGGTCACTCGGTCGTCGGTCGGGCGTCTCCCGCGATTCAGTCGTCGCTTTCGGCCGGCCTCTCGTCGGTCGCGTCGCCGACCCGCTGCGTCTCGCTGTCGACGCTGATCCCCTCCCAGTCGTCGTCGGTGTGGAACCCCTCGCGCTCCTTGGCGCCGGGCGCGACGCGGATGAACTCGGCCTCGGTGCGGGCGCGCCCGATCGTGTGCCCGCCGCAGTACGACAGCCCCGAGCGGATCCCCTGACAGAACTCCTCGGCGACGGCCGCGACCGGCCCCTTGTACGGCGTCAGCGCTTCGACCCCCTCGTCGGCGACCACGTCGGTCCCCTTGTCGTCGCGGTCCTCGGCGGCGGCGGTCGTCGCCATCCCCCGCGAGCGCTTGTACCGCGTGCCGTCGACCTCGACGACCGCGCCGGGCGCCTCCGTCGTCCCGGCGAAGAGGCTCCCGAGCATCACGGTGTCGGCGCCCGCCATCAGCGCCTTCACCGCGTCGCCGGAGGTGCGGATCCCGCCGTCGGCGCAGATCGTCGCGTCCAGGTCCTCCGCCGCCGTCGCGCAGTCGTCGACGGCGGTGAGCTGCGGGACCCCGGCGCCCGCGACCTTCCGCGTGGTGCAGTGCGAGCCGGGGCCGATCCCGACCTTCACGCAGTCCGCGCCGGCGGCCGCGAGGTCCGCGACGCCCGCGGGCGTCGCGACGTTGCCGGCGACGAGGTCCGTCTCCGGGAACTCCTCGGCGATCGCCTCGACCGCCGCGATCGTGCGTTCGAGGTGCCCGTGCGCGACGTCCACGACGACGGCGTCCACGTCGGCCGCGACCAGCGCGGCGCTCCGGGCCACGTAGTCCTCGTTGATCCCCACGGCCGCGGCGACCCGCTCGCCCGCGGCGGCGACGCGTTCGACCTGTGCCGCCTGTTCGTCGACGGTGAGAAACCGGTGAAGCACGCCGAGTCCGCCGGCGCGAGACAGCTCGATCGCCAGCTCCGCCTCGGTGACGGTGTCCATCGCCGCCGAGACGAGCGGCGTCTCCAGTTCGAGGCTCGGCGTGAACGGCGTCGAGAGGTCCACGTCGCTCCGGCTGTCGACCGGCGACCGCTGCGGGACGAGCAGCACGTCCCCGTAGCTCAGTCCGGTTCGTAGATCGTTCATCCCCTACCAAGGAGAGGGACCCGTATTAATAAACCCCGCGCTGGCGAGTCGAGTGTGAGCCGGAGCGAGCGGGTGCGGCGCGCTCCCGACCGCTCAGAACCCCTGCTCGGCCAGCGCGTCCGCCAGCGCCGCCAGCACGTACTCGACGTTCTTCCGGCGAGCGGAGTGACCCATACAGCCGATCCGCCAGATGTCGCCTTCGAGGTCGCCGAGCCCGGAGGCGATCTCGAGGTCGTACTCCGCGAGGAGGCGGTCGATGACGACGCCGTCGTCGACGCCGTCCGGGACGCGCACGGCGTTCAGGCTCGGCAGCCAGTACTCCTCGGCGGCGTTCATCTCAAGTCCGAGGTCCCGCAGGCCGGCCTTCAGCTCGCCGGCGACGTCGCGGTGGCGGGCCCACCGTTCCTCGATCCCCTCCTCGGCGACGAGTCGGAGCGCCTCGCGGAGCGCGTACACGTTCGTGATCGGCGCGGTGTGGTGGTACGCGCGGTCCTCCCCCCAGTACCCCTCCAGCAGCGAGAGGTCGAGGTACCACGAGCGGGCCGGCTCGTCGCGCGAGAGCACCTTCTCCATCGCCCGGTCGTTCAGGGTGAGCGGGCTCGCGCCGGGCGGACAGGAGAGGCACTTCTGCGGGCCGGAGTAGGCGGCGTCGACGTCCCACTCGTCGACGCGCATCTCGACGCCACCGAGCGAGGTGACGCAGTCCGCGATCACGTACGCGTCGTGGGCGTGCGCGATATCGGTCAGCGCGGGCACGTCCGGCTGGCGGACGCCGGTCGACGTCTCGGCGTGGACGAAGCCGAAGACGTCCGGCTGGTGCTCGTCGAACGCGCGCTCCACGTCGACCGGATCAAGGGGCTCGCCCCACGGCGCGTCGACCTCGACGACGTCGCCGCCCGCGCGCTCGGCCATCGACCGCATCCGCCCGCCGAAGTAGCCGTTCGTGGGCACCAGCATCGTGTCGCCCGGCTCGACGAGGTTCCCGATCGCGGCCTCCATCGACGCCGACCCCGTCCCCGAGACCGGGATCGTCCACTTGTTGTCGGTCCGGAAGGTGTACCGGAGCAGTTCCTGGACCTCGTCCATGATCTCGACGAACGAGGGGTCGAGGTGACCGACGAGCGGCGTGCTCATCGCCTTCAGCACCCGCGGGTGAACGTCGCTCGGACCCGGCCCCATCAGCGTGCGATCGGGCGGCGTCAGCTCCCCGACGTCGGGCGGCCGTTCGTCGACCGTCGGAACCTGATTCGACATACGCGACAAAGGAATCGGCGGCGATAAAAACGCGACGGAACGCGCAAGCCGGTCGGGAGCCGAATCGCGCCCGTGCGAGGGTATCGCGCGACCCGCCTCAGTATCGCGCGACCCGCCTCAGTCGTCGTCGACGAAGTCCGGCTCGGTCCGCTTCTCGTCGCGCTCCGCGACGAGGTGGTCGACGAAGGCGTCGAGTTCGACCTCGCCGCGCTGGTTCTCGAAGCGGTCGCGCACGGAGACGGTCCCGGACCCCTCCTCGTCGTCGCCGACGATGACCATGTACGGGAGCCGGTCGTCGTGGCCCGCCCGGATCTTGCGGCCGACGGTCCAGTCGCGGTCCTCGACCTCGACGCGGAAGCCGGCGTCTTCGAGCTCGTTTTTCACGCGGTGCGCGTAGCCGAGCGTCCCGTCGGAGACGGGCAGGATGCGGACCTGTTCGGGCGCGAGCCACAGCGGGAAGTCGCCGTCGAAGTGCTCGATGAGCACCATGAAGAAGCGCTCGTAGCTCCCGTACAGCGCGCGGTGGATCATCACCGGCTGGTGGTCCTCGTTGTCCTCGCCGGTGTAGGTCAGGTCGAACCGGTCGGGCATGTTGAAGTCGAGCTGGACGGTGGGGCCGTCCCAGACGCGGCCGAGGGCGTCCTCGAAGCCGAAGTCGATCTTCGGGCCATAGAAGGCGCCGTCGCCCGGCTCGACGTCGTAGTCGTAGCCGCCGGACTCCAGCACGTCGCGGAGCTGCTCCTCGGCCGACTCCCAGATCTCGTCGCCGCCGACGGACTTGTCTGGGCGGGTCGCCAGCGCGACCTCGACGTCCAGGTCCAGCGTCTCCACGACCTCGAAGATCATCTCGATGACGGACTCGATCTCCTGGCGGATCTGGTCCGGACGGACGAACAGGTGCCCGTCGTCGATGGTGAACGACCAGACGCGCGAGAGCCCGGAGAGCTCGCCGCGCTGCTCTTTCCGGTACACCTTCCCGTTCTCGAAGTAGCGCTGCGGGAGGTCGCGGTACGACCACGACTGCTGGTCGAAGATAGTCGCGTGACCCGGGCAGTTCATCGGCTTGAGCCCGTACTCCTCGTCGTTGACGTCGAGGAGGAACATGTCGTCCTTGTAGTTCTCGTAGTGTCCGGACTGCTTCCACAGCTCCGTCCGGAACACGTGGGGGGTCTCGACCTCCTCGTAGCCGTTCTCGCGGTTGAGCTCGTTGGCGAAGTTCGAGAGCTCGCGGAGCACGGTCTTCCCCGGCGGGTGATACAGCGGGAGCCCCGGCCCGGTCACCGTCGGGATCGAGAAGAGGTTCATCTCCTGACCGATCTTCCGGTGGTCGCGCTCTAACGCCTCCTCGCGCAGTTCCAGGTGCTCCTCGAGGTCGGACTCGGACGCGAACGCGGTCCCGTACACGCGGGTGAGCGTGTCGTTCTCCTCGTCGCCGCGCCAGTAGGCGGCGGAGACCTCCAGTAAGGCCGCCGCGCCGATCTCGCCGGTCGACTCCACGTGCGGGCCCTGACAGAGGTCCTGCCAGTCGTCCTGCACGTAGAAGGTGACCTCCTCGTCGTCGGCTTCCTCCTCCAAGATCTGTCGCTTGTACTCGTTGTCGGCGTAGATCTCCGTAGCCTCCTCGCGGGACCGGACCTCGCGCTCGATGTCGTAGTCGGCCTCGATGATCGCCTCCATCTCGTCCTCGATGGCGTCGAGGTCGTCCTCGTCGAGGTCGACGTCGGTCACGTCGTAGTAGAACCCGTCGTCGGTCGGGGGGCCGATGGTGAGCGTCGCCTCGGGGTGGAGCCGCTGAAGGGCCTGCGCGAAGACGTGGGCGGCGGAGTGGCGCAGCACGGTGAGGTACTCGTCGGACTGGTCGGTGACGATCTCGATCCGCGCGCCGTCGTGGACCTCGGCGTGCTTCTCGACGAGTTCGCCGTCGATCTTCCCCGCCACGGTGTCGCGACCGAGCCCGGGGCCGATCTCGAAGGCGACGTCCTCGACTGTCGCCCCCGCCGGAACGTCCAGCTCTGATCCGTCCGGAAGGACGACCGTCACGTCGGCCTGCGCATCGGTCTCGCTCATACCTCTTCGGAACCGGACGAGGGGCATAAGTTTGTTCGATCCCCGGCACGCCGTCACTCACCGGCACGCCGTCACTCACCGGCACGCCGTCACTCACCGGACCGGCGTCGCACCCTGATCGACGCGCTCATGGAAACACGCAAAAGGGGCGGCAACGATCTCGGGAACATGACGACCCATCGGGAGCCCCTGTCGTCGGTGTTGGAGACGATCGGGGAGACGCCGCTCGTCCGGGTGCACGACTCGCCGGACGCGGTGCCGGTGTACGCGAAGCTGGAGTCGTTCAACCCCGGCGCGAGCGTCAAAGACCGGATCGGGAAGCACATGCTCGAACGCATGCTCGAGCGCGGCGACGTCGGGGAGGGCGGCACCGTCGTCGAGCCGACCGCCGGCAACACCGGGATCGGGCTGGCGGTCGCGGCGAAACAGCTCGGGCTGAACGCGGTGTTCGTCGTCCCCGAGCGGTTCTCCGTCGAGAAACAGCAGCTCATGCGCGCGCTCGGCGCGGAGGTCGTCAACACCCCGAGCGAGGACGGGATGGGGTTCGCGATAGATCGCGCACACGCCATCGCGGAGGAGCTCGACGACGCGGTCGTCCCCCAGCAGTTCTCGAACCCGCTCAACGCCGAGGCCCACTACGAGACGACCGCCCCCGAGATCGACGAGGCGCTGGACGGCGAGGTGGGCGCCGTCGTCGCCGGCTGCGGCACGGGCGGGACGCTGATGGGAATGGCCCGCTACTTCCGCGAGCGCGACCCCGGCACGCACGTCGTCGCGGTCGAGCCCGCCGGCTCCGCGTACCGCGAGTTCCTCGGCGAGGAGGTCGAGCACGAGGAGTACAAGACCGAGGGGATCGGCACCCACGACATCGACCGCAACGAGCTTTTCGACCCGGACGTCGTCGACGACATCGTCACCGTCCCCGACCGCGAGGTCCACGAGGAGATGGGCCGACTCGCGGCCGAAGAGGGACAGCTCGTCGCCTCCTCCGCCGCGGCGAACGCCATCGCGGCCAAGCGGGTCGCCCGCGACATCCGCGCCGGCGCGATCGACGCGCCCCACGACACGGTGGCCACCGTCTTCTGCGACTCCTCCGAGCGCTACCTCTCGAAGGGCGTGTACCGCTCGTTCGAGGAGTGGGAGGGCTAGTCGCGACTCGGTCCGGGCCCTATCCGCGGAGGCGGCCGTGTTCGATCTTCATACAGCGGTCCTGTACCACGGTTATCCCGTCGGCCTCCGCGGCCGCGGCCGCCTCGTCGTGGGTGATCCCGAGCTGGAGCCAAGCCGCGCCCGCGTCGCCGCGCGCCGCGTGTCGCTCGCGCACCGCGTCGAGGATCTCGGGCACTTCCTCGCTCGGGCGGAACACGTTCACGATGTCTATCTCGGCGTCGACGTCCGCGAGCTCGTCGTGCGCCGGCTCACCGAGGACCTCGTCGGCGAACGGGTTCACCGGAACGATTCGATAGCCGTGCCGCTGGAGGTACGCCGGCACGTCGTGAGCCGCCTTGCCGGTGGTCGTGGAACAGCCGACGACGGCGATCGTGTCGGCGTCGAGCAGTCGGTCGAGTCCCTCGTCGTCGGTGACGGGCATAGCTTAGCGTTCGCAGCGGCGGCGATTAAATCCATCACTCGAACTCGATGGCCGGCGGAGCGATCGAGGCCACAGCGATCGAGGCCGTAGCGATCGAGCCCGGCCCGGCCGGAGTCGGGGAGGTCGAAACGAGAAGAAGAGGTATCGAACCGGCTGATTCAGGCCAGCCGAATCTCGGGCTCGCCGTCCTCGGAGAGCGTGATGACGCCGTCGAAGAGCTGTTTGAGGGTGTTCATCGCCTGGTCGTCGTGGGAGGTCGAGTCGATGCTGAACAGCCCGAGTCCGTTCACGCTCTGGATGCGCCCGGTGAACACGTGAAGGAACCGAAACACCGTCTGGAGGTCCGAGTACATCAGCAGCGTCGACAGCGAGTGGACCATCACGCGGTTCTCTTCGATGCCGCGGTCGCCGAACGCCTGCAGGAACTCCGAGAGCTTGATCCCGATTCCCGTCATATCCACCGGCGAGGAGGCGTACTTGATCCGATCCGACTCGCGGGCGTCGCTGACGCCTTGTTGGCGCGTGACGCAGTCGACGACGGCGACCGGCTTTCCCCCGTAGGGCGTCCGCTTCTCGTATTCTTTCAGGACGCGGTCGGCGCCGTCCTTCGTGGTCACGACGATCGCGCCGTCGCCGCGGTCGGTCCCGGCGGCCAACACGTCCATCATCATGGACCGCTTGCCGGTCAGCGGCGGGCCGGTGAGGAGGAGGTTCGTCCCGGGGTCGACCTCCTTGTCGAAGTGCGGCCTCAGATCATACATGGGCGCACCTCGACGACGGGAGCGAACCGGGCCACTCATTCGGCTGGCAGGCCGGACGACCAAGACACATCTACTAAGAGATACATACCCAGTCCCGATAATATTCTTTTTGATCGCTCGCGGTCACGAACCCGAGAGCCGTCGATGACGACTATCCGACGCTTCCGAACCGCGGGACTTAAAACGTCTAACGAGATAGCAAACGGTACGGGCGCTTAGCTCAGTCTGGATAGAGTGCTTGGCTTCGGACCAAGCTGTCGCGGGTTCAAATCCTGCAGCGCCCATGTATCTCTGCACCGCGAACACTCGGGTAGCAAGGCGTTTTTCGGCCGATTTAGCCTCCGTTTGGCACCGGCACAACCGTTATGAGTGGCGGAGATGAATCGGATCCCGCATGCGAACCTCGACGATTGTCATCGTGGTGGGCGTGGTCGTGTTCGCTCTCCCGCTTCCGGGAACGTTTATACTCGGCGGGATACTCGTACTCGCGGGCGTCGTCGCCCGCCTGCTCGGCGTCTGAGAGCCGCGGGGTGAACTGAAGCCCAATCGCCGGCTCGCTCCCCTCTCTCACGTCTCTCTGCGAGTTCCCGCGACTCCCGGAGTCGCTCGTCTCGGGTGAGCCGGCGTGTCAGTTCACGGTTCGCGAGCACGATCCCTGAGCCGCCGGGACCCGACCGCTTTTACTTGCATCACTCTCGGCCGTGCGAGTTCGAAACGAGCACCGTCGAAACCCGCAAAACCCGAGGGGAGTGACGGGCGACCGAGGGCATACGTATTACGAGATCGACACGGTCATGCGAGCCGGATGCGGTGCGAGGCGTCCGTCCCGACGGACGGTGAACTCAGTATCCGCCTCCGTCATCGAAACAGCGACCGCATTTCGTGGCGGTCGTCACGAGGCTGTCGCTGGACACTCGACGAAGGTGCTCGTCTGCGACGTTGTACGTGACGCCACACGGAGTTTCGACGGCCGATGCGCCGGGCGTCCGTTTGTGGACTGTGTTCGTTACCTCGTTTAGGATATGATCCATGTGATCAATACACATGCAAGAGGAATAACTCGTTGACTTGGTGGATCAGGGCTCATGACCCCGTCTAACTACTGCTCGGACTAGAACGGCTCCGCGCCCGACGGCCGGCACGGGCCTGCGACTCCCGGGGCGGCGCGATCGATCCGTGCCACCGAGCGATACATTCAGACGAATGAGTCGTCTCCGACGTAACGGCCCGACATTCAGCCGATATTTCGTCACCCCGGGGACGACACCGTCAGTGCTACCGAAGCCCGGGATTCGATCTCTCTCGGCCGAGCTACCGGTTTAATATACCACTATAAGATTTTATGTATTCGACTCCAATCAAAGTAGCGCTCCGTTCACGACTGGAGACAAGAGGTCGGTCCGCGGAGCGTCGCCAACAAAGTTCGTCAGAAACTGACAACGTCCGATAGCGTCTCCCTCGATGAGTTCGCGATTCGCCTCGACAGGCGGAGATATCGGCCGTACGCCGCCGTGGACCCCGGACTGACCGATTCGTCACACGTAGAGCTTGACTTGACGGGATCGAGACCGCCTGGAGCTCGTTCGCGACGATTCACGACGAACACGACGCAGACGGCGCGACCTCGGGCGTCGACGGCGCGGCGTCCCCTCGTCGGTGGCGCGACATCTTCCCGTCGAATACACGACGTTCCCTCGTCGACGGCGTGATACTGTACGTCGGCGAAGCGGTTCCACATCGGCGGTCCTCTGCGAAACCGGTCGTCTGTTTTGGGGACGAACGACGCGGAAATCGGCAGACAGATAGAAGTGTATGTTAAAATATATTACGACGGAAATACCATATTTATATAATAATAAGGCTCCTGAACAGAAACCGCCGATGAGCGGTTCGATCCGGTCGCTTTCAGATGGGCGTCGTTCGTCTGAACGACACTCCGGGACCGATTCGCGAATCTATCCGATCCGTCGTATCGGTTCGGACGCTTCGGCAAGCGGCGACCGTCGACCCCCCCTGCAGTGGGACGCGCGCCCGACGAGTCGGGTTGGACCCGATCTCGGAGGCGTCCGTTTTCGAGCGAAGGACTGCCGGATCGGCGGCCAGCACTCACCTCCGACGGCCGCTGAGCGGAATCGCATGTACAGTCGTTCAACGGAATTCGATACATGACTCCGTATTTTCATATCCGATCCCGACGTGTCGACGGCCATGAACGGCTCTCGGCTGATCGCCGCCTCGCTCGTGGTCGCGGTACTTTTGGCGGTCCCGGTCGCTCCCGCGGCCGCACAGGAGGGGGGCGAAGCGGCGGAGGAGTCGGGTGAAGGCGGTATCGAAGGACAGATCGAGGGCTTCGTCGAGGAGCTCGGAGCGGCGGGCGCCGTGGCCGTGCTCGTCGCCGGTGGCGTCGTACTGACCGTCTGTGTCGAGAAGCTGATAAGTTACCTCACCCGGGCGGCGCTGGGGTTGCGAGTGTCGCTGTTCACCCTCGCGATCATCTTCACCGGGATCGAGTTCGACGACGCGGTCCTCGCGCTCGTGTTGTCCGCGGGCGACCTCGAGGGAGTCGCGCTCGGAACGGCGCTCGGCACGGGGCTGGCGATCCTCGGCTTCACGCTGGCGCTCGCCGCGATCGTCAGGCCGTTCCCGGTCGACCTCCCGACGGACTACGTCGTCCTCTTCGCGCTGGGTCCGATACTGCTGGTCCCGTTCGTACTCGCGGGGACCCTGACGACCGTCCACGGGGTGGTGCTCCTCGGCTTCTTCCTCCTGGCGTTCGGGTACATCGTCCTCCGCGAGCGCCAGCGCGACACGCCGGTGTTTCGCAACACCGAGCTCGGCGAATCGATCAGGGCCGACGGCGGGGTCGCAGCGCCGCGGGCCCTCTCGGAGATTCCGGAAGACCGGCTCGTCGGCGGTCGGTCCGCGTCCGGGTGGCCGTGGATGGCGCTCGCCGTCCTCGCGCTGGCCGGGATCGTGTTCGCGTCGATGCTGCTCGAGGCCGGTTCGGAGGTCGTCGTGGAGGGGTTCGGCCTCGAACAGACCGTCTTCGGCGCCACCGTACTGACGGCGATCCTGACGTTCGAGGACGTCATGCTCACGATCGAGCCGGTGCGGCGGGGCGTCCCGGAGATCGGCGTGGGGAACGTCATCGGGAGCGTCCTCTTCTCGGTGACCGGCAACGTCGGCGTCATCATGCTGCTCAGCGACCTCGAGATCTCTCGGTCGGTCCTGACGTTCCACCTCCCGTCGGTGGTCCTCGTCACGACGCTGGCGGCGTACTTCCTCTACTCGGGAGAGCTGAAGCGCTGGCACGGGGTCGTCCTCGGCGGGCTCTACGCCGTGTACTGGGTGGTCGCGATCCTCGTCTTCGGCGGCGTTCCGATCGGCGGGTGACCGGCGGCGTTCCGATCGGCGGCTGATCGGTGGGAATTCGATCGGTTCGGCCCGTCCCCGAAGACGCGGGCGCCCGCCGGTCGCCGAGGCGAGCATTTTTATCTCGCTTCGACGCATACGTGAACGATGGACACGGTTGAACACTGGGTGCTCGACGGCGACGACCGCGCGCTCGTCGAGCGACTCGCGGCGGGGCTCGGCCGCGACGCGGCGCGCGTGCTGGCGTACCTCCTCCTGCGCCGCGACCACGACCGGATCGAGCGGGCGCGAGCGACGACGATGGCGATCCGCATCGGGACGGGGCTGGGGGAGAAGGCCGTCGGCGACGCCGTCTCGAAGCTCGAAGCGCGGGACTTAGTCGAGCGAGCGACCGTCGAGTCGTCCGGCGGGGGACGGCCGCCGAACGCGTGGCGACCCGTCAGCGGCCGACGGAAGAGCCTCGACCGCGTGTACCGCACCCACTCTGCAGCCCTCCTCGAGCGGGGGGCCGCGGTCGCGGACGTCGAACCGGGACCGACGGAGGGGTCCGACCCCTTGGTCGGACCGGACGACGACTCGGCGATCGAACGCGACCGCGGGGTCGTCGTCGCGCTCAACTGGCGCCCGAACGCGCTCCACCTCCCGCTGTACGCCGCCCTCGAAGAGGGGGCGTACGAGCGACGGGGGCTCGACGCGAGGGTCACCGCCCATCGCGGCTCGCACCGGGCGCTCGAAGCGGTGCTCGACGGGGACGCCGACGTCGCGCTCGTCGGTGCCGGATCGGTCGTCCGGGCGCTGGCCGCGGGCCTCCCGGTCGTGCCCTTGGCCGTGGTCCACCAGCGGACCGCGACGGTGCTGTACACGGTCCGCGACCGCTTCGGCGAGCCGTTCGAGAGCGTTGACCAACTGCGCGGACGGCGGATCCTCACGACCGCGGGCTCGGAGACGTGTCTGCTCGCGAGGCTGTTCCTCTCGCAGGCCGACCTGCTCCGCGACGTCGAACTCGTCGACGCCGACGGCGAGGAGCGCGGCGGGCTGATCGCGGGCGACGCCGACGTGGCGACGGGGTCGTTCGCCGACCCGCTCGAACTGGAAGCGGACGACCGGACGGTCGACGTCCTCTCGATCGGCGACCACTTCCCGATATACGGGCTCACGCTCGTCGGTCCGGCGGCCCCGCTCCGGCGGACCGACGACCCCTGGCGACAGTTCCTCGCGGGGACCGCGGCGGGCTGGGCGGCCGCGCGGACCGACCCCGGCCCGGCGGCCGCGGCCGTGGCCGCGGAGACGGACGACTCCGCGAGCGCCGTGAGCGAGCGCTTCGCGCGCGGGGTCGAGTCGTTCGGGACGGGCGACGCGGTGAGAGACGAGGGGTGGGGGTGGCACGGGCGGTCGACGTGGGACCGGCTGGAAGTCGCGCTGGAACAGGGCGACCTGCTCGGTGAGGGCCCGTGATCGAGATCGACGGCGTGACCGTCGCGTTCGACGACGTGCGGGCGGTCGAAGACGTCGATCTGACGGTCGATGACGGGGAGTTCCTCACGGTGGTCGGCCCGTCCGGCTGCGGGAAGACCACGCTGCTGCGGACCGTCGGGGGGCTCCAGGAGCCGACCGCGGGTCGCGTCCGCGTGAACGGGCGGACGACGGACGCGGCGCGAGCGAACGCGGAGATCGGGTACGTGTTCCAACAGCACACGCTGCTCCCGTGGAAGTCGGCCGTCGAGAACGTCGCGTTCCTCCGTGAGATGGCCGGGAAGCCCGCCGACAGAGAGGGGGCGAGACGGCTCCTCCGTGAGGTCGGACTGGAGGGGTTCGAGAGCGCTCGCCCGGCGGCGCTGTCCGGGGGGATGAAACAGCGGGTCGCCATCGCCCGGGCGATCCACCTCGGGGCGGAGATCCTGCTCATGGACGAGCCGTTCGGCGAGCTCGACGAGATAACGCGGGAGCGGCTGGGCGTCGAGATCCGCGGGCTCTGGCGGGCCGAGCGGAAGACGGTCGTGTTCGTCACCCACAGCGTCCCGGAGGCCGTCTTCTTGGCCGACCGCTGCGTCGTCATGGAGAGCGACCCGGGGCGGATCGTCGAGACGTTCGACGTCGATCTGCCGCGGCCCCGGACGGACGAGGCGTACAGCAGCGACGCGTTCCAGGAACAGGTCGCGGCGGTCCGGGCCGTGTTACACGAGGACCGCTCGAACCCCTCGACGGCCGGGACGACGCTCACGGAACTATGAACGGACGCGTCGGCGAGCCCGGGTCGCCGGTTTCGGTGGCCGACGTGGCCCTCCCGCTCGGCGGGCTCGCGGTAGCGACCGCCGTCTGGTGGGCCCTCGTCGCCGCGGCGGACGTCCCCCCGTATCTCCTCCCCCCGCCTGACGCCGTCGCCGCGGTGCTCCTCGGCAATCCCGGGCTGTTCGTCCGGAACGCCGCCGCGACCGCGCGGAAGATCGCGATCGGCGGCGGCGTCGGGATCGCGGCCGGCTTCGTCCTCGCGGTGTCGATCTCGCGCCTGCGGTGGCTCCGGCGAGCGGTCTACCCGTACCTCGTCACCGTGCGGGTGCTCCCGAAGATCGCGATCGCTCCGCTGCTGTTGATATACGTCGGCACCGGCATGACGACCGCGGTCGTTTTCATCGGACTCATCGCGTTCTTCCCGATGGTGTTGAGCGCGGCGGCGGGGTTCGAACGCGTCCCGGCCGAACAGCGGGACCTGCTCCGCTCGGTCGACGCCGGCTCGCTGGACGCGTTCCTGCGGCTCGAACTGCCGTACGCCGTCCCGGACCTGTTCGCCGGGCTCAAGCAGTCGGTGACGCTCGCCGTCATCGGGGCCGTCGTCGCCGAGTGGATCGTCGCCGACAGCGGGCTCGGGTTCCTCGTCCTCCTCGCCTCGGAGAACGTCCAAGTGGATCTCATGCTCGCCGCCCTGGTGGTGCTCGTCGCGCTCGGACTCGCGCTGTACGGGCTGATCGCCGTCGCGCAGCGCCGGCTCGTCTGGACGCCGACCGCCGACTGAGCGGCCGGGGGACGGCTCGGCCGGAGGCAGGGAGCGCGGACTCACTCGGTCCAGACCGCGCGTTCGAGGAGGACTGGAACGAGGTAGAAGGCGACGCCGAGCGCCGACAGCGCGACCAGCGCGGCGTACGTCTCCGCGGTCCGGAGGCGCTCCGCGGTCACGAACACGCGGTAGCCGATCCCGGCCCTGAGCGTGACGAACTCGGCGACGACGGCCCCGACGATCGACAGCGTCGCTGCGAGCTTGAGCCCGGCGAACACGCTCGGCGCGGCCGCGGGGACGCGCACCCGGAGGAACACGGACGGCTTCGACGCGTCGACGGAGCGCGCGAGCGCGAGGTACCGCTCCGGCGTCGACCGGAGCCCGTCCAGCGTCGCGACGGTCATCGGGAACAGCGCCAGCGTCGCGACCAGCGCCGCGCGGGCGGGAATCCCTCGGCCGAACCAGAGGAAGACGAGCGGGGCGATCGCGATCAGCGGCGCGATGCGGAGCGTGATGACGTACGGTAAGGCGATCCGGGCGGCCGTCCGCGAGTAGGTCATCGCGAACGCGAGGAGGGCGCCGACGGCGCAGCCGGCGAGCAGGCCCGTCGCCGCGGTCGCGCCCGTCACGGCGGCGTCGGCGAACAGCGTGGCGCCGCGGGCGACGAGCGCGTCTGCGACGGCCGCGGGCGGCGGCAGGATGATCGCCGGGATCCCGAGCGCGACGACCGTCCCGTGCCACGCGAGGACGAGCGCGACGAACAGCAGCACCGGCGGGGCGACGCGCTTCGCCGCCGCGAGGAGCCGGGTCCGGACCCGACGCGCTCGACGCCCGGGGCTCCGACGGACGGAGGGCGTCCGCGACTCTCGCGTGCGCTCGCGCTCGGCCATCGCTCACCGCACCTCCCCGACGGAGCC
The DNA here is from genome assembly GCF_002252925.1 of Halorubrum sp. Ea8. Lineage (NCBI taxonomy): Archaea > Methanobacteriati > Methanobacteriota > Halobacteria > Halobacteriales > Haloferacaceae > Halorubrum > Halorubrum sp. Ea8. The sequence goes on along the minus strand of NZ_NHPF01000147.1, from coordinate 49,664 downwards.
GTCGCTCGCCGCCCCTCGGTCGACGCTCGGCGCCCCTCGGTCGACGCTCGGCGCCGGTCCGCCTGCCCGGGGGGAGGGGACGGGAGTCACTGGTCGACGAGGTCGGCGTAGTCGGCGACGTGTTCGTCGTCGGTGTCGATGTGCTCGTTCGTCCAGACCGCGTCGGGGTCGACCGAGCCGTCGAAGAAGTCCGCGGCGTCCAGCGTCTCGTAGGTCCGCTGCCACGGCTCCGGCTCGCTCCACCCCCATCCCTCCTCGCGGACGGCCTCCGAGAGCATGTACTCGGAGCGCATCAGGTCCCACTTGTCGCGCTGGTTCTCGCGGACCTCCGCGAGTTCGCCCTGCGCGTCGACGAGCGCGTCGATCGCCCCCTCCGGATTCCGGTCGGCCCACACCGCGCCGCGGGCGGTCGCCCGGAGGAACGCGGCCACGGTCTCCGGGTTCTCCTCGGCGAACGACTCCCCGACGGTGAGCACGTGGCCGTAGGACGGGACGGCGTCGTGCACCGAGAGCACGTCGACCTCGGCGCCCTGGTGGCGCGCGTCGACGACGTCGCCGAAGACGCCGCCCGCCGCGTCGATCTCCCCGGCGAGGAGCCGCTGTACCGTGTCGTACCCGGTGTCGACGTACTCCACGTCGGTGACGCCGGCGGCGTCGAAGTACCCGCGCACCATCTGGCGGACCATCCCGGGACCGCTCCCCACCGTCGCGCCCGACAGCTGCGACGGGTCCGTCAGCTCCTCGCCGAACCGCTCCCGCGACGAGAAGACGACGACCGGGCTCCGCTGCATCACGACCCCCACGGCCAGCGGGGAGAGGTCCCCGGCGTTGACGCCGAGGACCTGGTCGCTGCTGGAGACGCCGAACTCGGTGTTACCGAGCGCGACCTGCTGGGCCGAGAAGTCGGACCCCTCGCCGCTCTCTATCGTGACCGACTCGAACCCCTCCTCCTCGTAGAACCCCTGCGACTGCGCGGCGAAGTACGGCGCGTGGAGACCGCTTATCCGCCAGTTGAGCAGCAGCGACGGGCTCTCGACGGCGGGGGCGCTATCGGTCCCGCCGTCGTCGTCGCCGTCGCTGCCGCTCCCCCCGTCGCCGCCGTCAGTGGCGTTGCCGTCGCCGTCACCGTCCCCGTTCCCGCTCCCGTTTCCGCCGTCGACGCCGCCGTCGCCGCCGAAGCGGCCGGTACACCCCGATACCGCTGCCGTCCCGACTGTAGCGAGAACCGCTCGTCTGGTTCGGATCATCCCGTTTGAGGGCATGTGAATGAATATACATAATGGTTTTCCGTAAACATTTATACTAGACCGGGTTCGGCGGCTCCGTGAGCGGCGCGGACTGACCGGTGACCCGCCCGCGCGAGACCGCGGTCAGCCGCTCTCGTCGGCGTCGAGGCGACCCGCGAGCGAGCCCGTCTCGTCGTCAGCGGGCGGTTCGGCCGCCGAGCCCGCCTCGCCGTCAGCGGGCGGTTCCGTGTCCGCGTCGCTCGGGGCGACCGCGTCGAGCGCCCGTTCGAAGTGGTCGCCGGTGATCCGGATCCCGTCGGCGTCGACGTCGTCGCCGCGGACGTACTCCCGCACGGCCTCGGCCGCGGCCTCGCGACAGACCGCCTCGATGTCCGCGCCGACGTACCCCTCGGTCCGGTCGGCGAGGGCGTCGACGTCGACGTCGTCCGCGAGGGGTCGACCGCGGCAGTGGACCGAGAGGATCTCCCGCCGCGCCGCCGCGTCCGGTCGGGGGACGCGGAGGTGCCGCTCGATCCGGCCGGCGCGCAGCAGCGCGTCGTCGATCAGGTCCTTCCGGTTGGTCGTGGCGACGACGACGACGTCCTCCATCTCCTCTAACCCGTCGAGCTCGGTGAGGAGCTGCGAGACGACGCGCTCGCCGACGTTCGCGTCGGTCGACCCGCCGCGCTCGGCCGCGATCGCGTCGATCTCGTCGAAGAAGACGACCGTCGGCGCGTTCTGTCTGGCCTTCGAGAACACCTCGCGGACGCCCTTCTCCGACTCGCCGACGTACTTGTCCAGCAGCTCGGGCCCCTTCACCGAGACGAAGTTCGACCGGCTCTCGTTGGCGACCGCCTTCGCGAGGAGGGTCTTCCCCGTCCCGGGCGGACCGTACAGGAGGATCCCGCGGTCGGGAGCGAGCGAGACGCGCTCGAACGCCTCCGGGTGTTCGAGCGGCCACTGCACGGTCTCGCGGAGCCGCTCTTTCACCGCCTCGAGCCCGCCCACGTCGTCCCAGGTGACGTCCGGGACCTCGACGCTGATCGCTCGCAGCGCCGACGGCTCGACCTCCCGCAGCGCGGTCTTGAAGTCGTCGTCGGTGACCGCGATCGACGCGGTGGCCTCCGGAGGCGCCGACGCCGGGTCGTCGGCGAGATCGGGCCACACGCGACGGATCGCGTTCATCGAGGCCTCCGTCACCAGGTTCTCCAAGTCCGCGCCGACGAACCCGTGGGTGTTCTCCGCGTAGGCGCCGAGATCCACCTCGTCGCTCACGCGGAGGTCTCGCGTGTGCACGTCGAGGATCTCCTCGCGGCCGTCCCGGTCGGGAACGCCGATCTCGATCTCGCGGTCGAACCGGCCCGGGCGCCTGAGCGCCGGGTCGATCGCGTCGACCCGGTTCGTCGTGCCGATCACCACGACGGGGTCGCCCTCGCCCAGGTCGTCCAGCAGCGAGAGCAGCTGGCCGATGAGCCGACCGTTCGCCTCCCCGCCGCGGGGCCGGTCGCCGGCGACGGCGTCGAGCTCGTCGAGGAGCAGAACCGACGGGGCCTCAGCCGTCGCCTCCTCGAAGGCGTCGCGGAGCCGCTCCTCGCTTTCCCCCCGGTACTTCGAGGTCACGTCGGGGGCGCGGAGCCGCACGACGTGGGCGTCCAGCTCGTTCGCCACGGCGTTCGAGAGGAGCGTCTTCCCCGCGCCGGAGGGCCCGTGTAACAGCACGCCGGTCGGCGGGTTCGCGCCGAGCTCCCGGAACAGCGACGGGTTCCGCATGGGGAGTTCGACCGTCTCACGCAGCCGTCGAACGGCCGCGTCGAGGCCGCCGACGTCGTCGTACGTCGCGCGGCCCTCGGGTTCCGCCGCCGGGAGCTCGACGTCCGTCGCGGGTTCCTCGGAGATCCCCAACCGCGTCCCCTCCCGCACGAGGACCGGGCCCGACGGGCTCGTCTCCGCGATCTTCACGGGGACCGTTCGCTCCGGCGCACCGGGGACGGAGTCGAGGCCGAGCGCGACGGGGACGACCTGTCCGGCCGTCAGGACCCGGTCGACGAGCGCGTCGCGGAAGGAGAGCCCGAGCGCGTCGTCGACGTCGACCGCCTCCGGCAGCGCGACGACCGCCTCGTCCGCGTCGCGCGCGACGGCGGGACGGACCGCGACGGAGTCGTCGACGCCGGCACCGAGGGACCGCCGCGTCCAGTGGGACGCCCGCACGGTCCCGTCGTCGTCGGGATCGGCGGGCCAGGCGCGCGCGGCGACCGATCCCCGCGGCCCCTCGAGGACGACGACGTCGCCCCGACTCGCTCCGAGCGACCCCATCGCGTCCGGTCCGATCCGCACCACGCCGTCGTCGTCGTCCGCTTCGCCCGGCGCCGACGCGACGCGGAGGGTCGCTTCGGGCCGTCGATCGTGGTCAGTAGACATGGTGGTTCTCGTCGGGACGACGGCGGGGAGCGTAATGAAACCGTGGGGCGCCGCGCCGACCGCGGGAGGAACGGGTCGACCGACCCCGACGAGCCGGGTCCGACCGGTCCGACGGGCTCGACCGACCGATCGGGACCGACGCTCCCGACCGTACGTTGAAGGGGGTCGCGGACGTGTGACACGGTATGACGCGTCAGAACGCGCGCTGTGCGGACTGCGGTTCGTGGTTCCCTCGGTCGCGCGCCGACACGGGCGGCACGGCCGCGCTGGAGTGCCCGATCTGCGGCTCCGGTCTCGTTCAGGGGAACCCGACCGACGGAGTGCGGATCGACCGGAACAACGCGCGATGCGAGTCGTGCGGGGCCGAATTCCCCCGACGGGAGAGCATCACGGACACGAAGGGCGTCCTCGAGTGCCCGGCCTGCGGGTCGACCGGCGACGTCGTCCTGATCGAGGAGTGACGCGCGAGAGCGAGAAGGGCTCACGCAGCGAACTCGAGGCCCGATGTCGGCGACGGTAACGGACCGCGATCGCGGTCTCGACCGGCGAATGCCACGACCCGAACCGAGCCTCGCGCTGCCGCCGCGGCGACCGACGGACCGACCCGGTCGCGTTGCTATCAGACGAGTGTTATTTTTCCGTGGTTCGCGCGCAGACGAGCGGAGCGCGCCGAGAAGTTATACATTACTGATATGATAACGACAGCCGAATATCAATTACAGACGTAGGACTGTAACGGCCTTCCCGGCGGGTGATCATTGGGGTTGTATTCATAATTAATATCCCTTATAATCAATTCCTTTATATAACAATAATTAAATTTCTGATTCACGCCACGGAGAAATATAACGAAGAGTATAGCTCTCCCCGATATCGGCCGTGATCGGGGCCGATAACGCGACGGCTCTCGTCGCGTCGTCCGCGGGAGCCGTCGCGGTTCGGAGTGCGACGCGTCGCTCTCGCGCCGCCCGGGGCGGCCGGGGATCGGTCCGGCGCAACCCGCGCTCGGGCCGGCTCTCCCCGCGCTCGGGCCGGCTCTCCCCGCGCTCGGCGCCGCCCCTCGACGCGTCACGTGCATTCGGCCGACGATCGTCGGACAGAGGCCCGCGACGCGCCGTCTGGCGCGCATACATATCAATCTGTTATAATAATTATTATATGGTACAAAGTGCCAGTCGATACTGCGGGTGCATGGGGAGTTTCCGCACCACGATACCACTATGACGAGACAACAGATCACGATCGACGGCCGAGACGAACTCACAGACGCGCTCGGCATCAGTCGGTCGGACGTCGGCGAGAGACCCACGTTGTCTGAGCTCAGACAAACGGTCGAGACGGAAACGGACCCGGAGTTCGCCTCGATGGGCGAGGCGATCCGCGACGACATGGCGGGAGCGCTCGACGCCGACCTGCTCGCGTCGGAACTCGCGGCCTTCGAAGAGCAGATCGCTCGGCTCTCGGAGGTCCGCGACGCGGGAATTCCGGAGGGAACGGAGGAGCCGGAGGCGCTGTACCGTAAAATCGTGCAGCCCTCGTGGCGCCTCTACGATCACCTCGTGGAGGCCGGATTCTTCGAGAGCCTCGAGGAGCGGCTCCCCCGGTTCACGCCGGAGCACATCGAGCAGACGGCACACGAGCTCGTCCGGCTCGACGCGCTGAGCGAGGAACTCGACGGTCTCGGGTTCGACGAGCGGGAGAAGACCGTGCTCGTGATGAACGTGGTGAACAACAACACTCGCCTCGCTCGGTGGGTTCCCACGAAAGAGATCCCCAGCGACGTGGAGTTCGACGTCGAACACGTCCCGCCGCTCCACAAGCGCGCGATGGGCGGGGCGCTGCTGTGGGTCAACTCGATGGACGTCCACCTCTGGCAGAAGGAGGTGCTCGTCACCGAGGAGATCCTCGACGACGGCTACTGGGACGTGAAGGCGATGCTCGCCGGCGTGGATCTGATCGCGCGGGCCGCGCTCGACATCGCCGAAAACGGGGCGATGAGCGACTCTCAGCTGGTGGCCGCGCTGACCGGCGGTGCCGCGATCGCGATCGTCAACCAGGAAGAGATCTGTAAGGACGTGTACTGGATCACCGAAGAGAAGCGCAATCCGAGTCCCGCACGCTAGGAGGGTATACCAATGGCAATAGAAGAAGACAGGGCGGTCAAGGCCGCACAGGACACAGTCGTACGTGAAACGGATCAGGGGTATCGGGTGCTCGGATCGCCCGAGGAGTCCGTCACCCACCAGCACGACACGGATCGGATCCCACGGAGGGACATCACCGAGGAGGACATCATCGACTCGGCTGACGATCCGGAGTCGTGGCTCACGTACGGCGGGAACTACGAACAGCACCGTTGCACCACCGCGGACGTGATCACTCCAGAGACCGTCGGCGACCTCGAGCTCGAGTACGAGCTCCACGTCGGCGCGGAGTCCAGCATGGAGGGCACGCCGCTGGTGGTCCCCGGCGACCCGCCGGTGATGTACCAGTCGAACGGACCGAACCACGTCAAGGCCATCGACACGCGGGCCGGCGACGTGCTGTGGAGCTACACGTACGCGGTGCCGTCGGACGTCGTCCTCTGCTGTGACGACAACAACCGCGGCGTGGCGGTCCTCGGCGACAAGGTGTTCATGACGACGCTCGACTCGGGCGTCGTCGCGCTCAACCGGTACACCGGCGAGGAGGAGTGGTACACGAGCACGGCCGACCACGAGTCCGGCTACTCCGCGACGTGGGCGCCGGTCGTGTACGACGGCAAGGTGTTCACCGGCAGCGCCGGCGGCGAGTACGGCGTCCGCGGCTTCCACGTCGCGCTCGACGCCGAGACCGGCGACGAGGTGTGGCGCACGATGACGTCGCCCGACGAGGAGTGGGTCGGCGACAGCATCGAGCAGTCGTGCGCGACCAACTGGATGACGGCGACGATCGACACGGAAAACGAGAAGCTGTACATGCCGGTCGGGAACCCCGGCCCCGACTTCGACGGCTCCGTCCGACCGGGGCCGAACCGGAACAGCGCGGGAACGCTCTGTCTCGACTTAGAGACCGGCGAGCGCGAGTGGTTCCACCAGGAGTCCCCCCACGACGTGTGGGACTACGACTCCGCGGCGCCGCGGCTGCTCATCCCGGACTTCGAGATGGAGCACCGCGACTTCGAGGGCGACGCCGTCGTCTCCTTCGGAAAGACCGCGTGGGGCTACACGCTCGACGCGGACAACGGAAAGCTCCTCAACCGGAGCGAGCCCGGCGTCCAACAGCTGAACATGTTCCGGATGATCCCGCACATCGACGAGGGCCGGCGGATGCCGTTCATGCCCGGCGCGATGGGCGGGAACGACTGGCAGCCGCCCGCGTACAACCCTGAGCTCGGCCTCGCGTACTTCAAGATGAACAACTCGCCCCAAGAGGCCTGGTGGCGCTTCGAGGAGTACGAAGAGGGCAAGAAGTACTGGGGCGGCATCCTCGAAGACGAGATCGACCAACCCCCGGAGGGGTACAACGACCACATCAGCGCCGTCGGCGCCGTCGATCCGGAGACCGGACAGCTGGTCTGGCGCGACTGGATCGACAGCGACGCCTACATCTGGGGCGGGCTGGTGACCACCGAGAGCGGCGTCGTGTTCGGCGGCACGCAGAACGGCGACGTCATCGCCTGGGACGGCGAGACCGGCGACCGCCTCTGGGAGTACTCCACCGGCGAGACGGCGATCTCCGGCAGCCCGATGAGCTGGTACGACCCCGAGACCGAGAAGCAGTACGTGGCCATCCAGGTCGGCGGGAGCGGCTGGCTCCGCCGCGGGACCGCGGGCCGCGACGACCGGCTCTGCGTGTTCTCGCTCGAGGCGTAATCCGCCCGCCGCCGACTTTTTATCGCGCGCACCGACGACCCCCGGAGCGCCGTCGCAGCGACTCCCGGAAGAGCGACGGCCGACTCACGTCGGCGCCGCGACGAGGACGACGTACGGCTCGTCGCCGTCGCGCCGCGGGACGCGCGCGGCGGTCCGGACCGAGAGGCCGGCGTCGCCGACGCGGGTCCGCCAGTACCGCTCCGGGGACGCGTCGACCCGCTCCGGAACGATCGGGAGTTCGAGTATCCCGACCGCGCCGTCTGCCCGGCAGACCCGGCGGAGCTCTCCGAGCGCGTCGCCGTGCCGGTCGGCCGGGAGGTCGTGGAGCACGCGGCACGCCGTGACGACGTCGAACGACCCGGACGCGAACGGGAGGGAGCCGGCGTCGCCGCGGACCGGCTCGACCGCGATCCCCGCCGTCCGGGCGTTCCGTCTGGCGAGCCGGGGGCCGTTCCCGAGTATCACCCTGTCGTCGAAGACGTCGACCCCGACGACCGTCGTTGATCCGGAGAGCCGGGGCGCCAGCCCGACGAGCGACCGCCCGGTCCCGCAGCCGACGTCGAGGACGCGGCCCGCGTCGGTGAGGGGGAGCTCTCGGGCGAGCGCGTCGTACTTGTACCGCTCGAGACGCCACGGCGGGGGCGACGTCAGCGTCGAGAGCGTCCGGACCGCGCGGGCCCCGCCGAGCGCGACGGCGACGGCGGCGAGGGCCCGACTCGCCCGATCTGACCGTCGCCGCGCCAGCGCGACGCCGGCGAGCGCGACGACCAGCCCCTCGCCGACCGCGCGGAACCGACGTCGCCAGTGGTAGAGCCCGAACCAGTACATTTGATCAGTACAGCCGACCGGTGCGTCCCGCCTCCCACCGGTGGAGTCGCCGCGCGATACGTCGCGATACGACGGCGCTCAGGCGACGTCGATACCGCCGCCCTCCGTGCGTTCGGTGAACTCCACCTCGAGTTCGAGCTCGCGCTCCCGCCGAGAGGAGAACTCGACCTCGACCTCGATCGGCTCGGCGAACGCGAAGGGGATCTCCCAGTCGTCCCCGCTGATCGTCAGTTCGTGGCCCTCGTCGAGCGAGTCCGCCACAGACCGGAGGAACGCCGCCGTCTCCTCCGCCGAGAGGTAGACTTCTCGCTCGAAGAACCCGTCCGAGACCGTTCGCTTACCGCTCTCCTCGGACTCCGGAAACTCCACATCGTCTGTCATACGTACACGATACACGTCCCGTATCTTATCTCTTGTGACCGTGTGTCACACCCGGCCCGGGATTCGCCCCTTGGGTAACGTTGATTATCGCTCGTCCGGATCGGATCGGTATGGCACGGATTCCGACGGCCTGCCCAGAGTGCGGCGTCGAGTGGTACCGCGGCGGAACCGCCACGTCCCGGAAGCACCACCGAAAGATCGACGAGGACAGCTGGCAGTGCACCGAGTGTCACGCCGTCGTCCCCGAGCCGTCGGCGACTCCCGACTGACGCCGTCGGTCCCGCCGGCCGCGCGAATCACGCGTCGGACGGTCTCGCGAAGAAACGCTTTTATGTCTCTGTATTGAGGCGTAGACGATGTCGTTGATCGACGCGCTGGGAAACCCGCAGCGGCTCCGGATCATCCAGCACCTGTCGGACGGACCGATGTACGTCACGGAGCTGGCCGACGCCGTCGGCATGAACGGGAAGTCGGCCGTCCACCACCTCGCCGTGCTGGAGGACGAGGACCTCGTCGATCACTACTGGGACGGCAACCGGAAGTATTACCGACTGGTCCGGGCAGTCGAACTCGACATCTCTCCGCCGCCGGAGCGCCGGTTCATCCTGCAGCGTGGCGCGGAGCGAGCGACGGGGCCGGTCGGTGACGAGTGACGTGGGCGGTCAGGACCGGGCGACGGGCCTGGTCGGTCGCTGACGAGTGACGTGGGCGGTCAGGACCGAGCGACGGGCCTGGTCGGTCGCTGACGAGTGACGTGGGCGGTCGGTGACAGGTGACGACTCCGGTCGGTGCCGAGCGACTCGGCGAGTCGCCACCAAAATTTAAGCGGTACTATGTTAATTGTCATCGTATGGCTACGTTGCCTAACACGCCGGACCTGGATCCGGAAGAGACCGAGGAACCGACCGTCGCCGCCGAAGTCGAGGCGGACGACGACCCATCGGCCGACGTCGAACCGGGGCAAGACGGGGAGGCGGCGGGCGACACGGGGGCCGAAACGGGGCCCGACGGGACGATAGAGCGCCAGATAGAGGCGCTGATCGACGAGCGCGTCGCCGAGATAGAGCGGGACATGGAGGCGCTCGAGGCCGAGCTGGAGGAGTTGGACGACTTCGCCCGGATCAGCCTCGGCGAGCGGTATTCGCAGCGGATCGAACAGAACGTCTCGGAGCTCTCCGACTCGCTCACGGGGTTCGCGGAGCGGAACTTCCAGAAGCTGAACAGCGTCGAGGGCCGGGTCGACGAGATGTCGCTCGTGTTGACGGCGGTGATCGAGGCGCTCGACGACGCGGACGTCGACGTCGACTTCTCCGAGGTCCGACGCATGCAGGAGGGGGTCGTCGAGGAGGCCCCGGCCGAGCGACTGGCGGCCGCGAGCCGCGACGAGTGAACTCCGGCGACACCGCACCGGCGCCGCCGGAGCCGTTCCGACGCCTCGTCAGACCTCGCGCTCCCCGATGACGCGGTCCTGCAGGTAGTCGAGGTGTTTGGCGCTGTGGATCACCCGAACGTGGTCCGTCGCGGGCTTGCTCTGACAGGTCAGTCGGATCCCGCGCTCCTCGACCTCCTCGTCGGTGATGATGAGATTCATCTCCATCTCCAGTTCGCCGTCGACGAGGATCCCGGCGCAGTTCGCACAGGAGGCGGCGCGACAGGAGAAGGGCCACTCGAGCCCGTTGTCCTCGGCGGCGTCCAGGAGCTTCCGGTTCCTGCTCACCTCCATCGTGCCGTACTCCTCCTCGGTCAGGTCGGCGGCGGCCGCCTTCTCGAAGAGGTCGTCGTCGTCGATCCCCCAGTCGTTGGCGTCGACGACTTCGTAGTCGAGGTACTCGACGGTCGAAACCTCCGTCTCACCCCCCTCGAAGTCGGGATCCTTGGCCGCGTCGCTTCCGATCTTGACGTTCGGGAGGCTGGCGTCCTCGGACATACCTCCGTGATCCCACCCCACGTACCTAAACGTCACGGGGAGAACCCCCCGACACCGCGGGCGTCGCCGGCGGTCGGACCGCTCCCGTCGCGACGACTGTCCGCGCAGAAACAATTACAATCCCGGGGGACGCACGTCAGCAATGCGCATGAGCGACACCGACGACTACCTGATACTGCGTGAACTGCCCGAGCCGATAACCCAAGAGGAGCTGGACGCGGCCGCCGAGGCGTCCGGCGAGACGCTCTCCGAGCTCCGCGAGGAGGGCGTCGACATCCAGTGGGTCGACTCCGAAGTAATGACCGACGACGACGGCGGAATCGTCGGCACGTTCTGTCACTATCAGGCCGAGAGCGAGGACGCCGTGCGGGAGCACGCGGACCGCGCCGGCCTCCCGGCGACGAAGGTGACCCGACGTGGCGACCCCCTCTCCGGTGAGTGAACCCGGGCGAGGCTCCCGCCGCGGACGGACGCGCGAGGACCGCACGCCCGACGGCCGACCGCGCGGCGGCCGCGCCGGAGGCGGCCCACCGTTCGGACGGCTGACCACGAGCGGACGACTGACCACGAGCGGATGACCGGCCACGAGCGGATGACCGACCACGAGCGGATCGCCGTGCTCGCCCACGATCGGTTCCCCGACGACGCGCGCGGGGCGATCGAACTCGTTCGGTACGGGCGCCCGGAGGTCGTCGCCGTGATCGACACGGCCAGGCGGTCCCCGGTCACCTCCCAGCTCGTCCGGTCGCTCCCGCGGATTCCGATCGTGCGGCGGTTCGACGACGTCGGCGAGCCGGTCGACGCGCTGTACGTCGGCATCGATCTCGCCCGAGACGGCCGGATCGCCGACCTGTCGGAGCCGGTGCGACGGGACGTGCGCGCCGCGCTCGCAGCCGGGTGCGACGTGGTCGTCTCGCGGCCGGGATTCCCCGTCGGCGACCCCGCGTTCGAGCGGGCGACGGCCGCCGGCGGCGGGCGGGTCGTCGACGTCGGCGCCCCGCCGCCGGACCGGTCGGGAGACGCGGGCCGCGACGCCGGGGTCGACGCGGAGGTCCTGCTCACCGTCGGGACCGACCGGTACGTCGGGACCTCCTCGACCGCGTTCGAGCTCGTGGACGCGGCCCGGGAGCGCGGTGTCGACGCGGCCCTCGTGCCGACGAGCCACGTCGGTGCCCTGCTCGACGGGCGGGGGGCGTCGATCGACCGTCTCCCAATCGGGCGGGTCCACGACGTGGTCGACGGGCTGGTCCGCGAGCGGGGCGAGCGCCGCGACCTGCTCGTGGTCGAGGGGCAAGGGGCCATCTGTCACCCCGGGTCGTCCGGGCAGATCTGCGGGCTCCTCCACGGCGCGAGACCGGACGGGCTCGTCCTCTGCCACTCGGCCGGCCGCGAACTCATGCACGGGTACGACGTCGACATCCCGTCGGTCGCGACACACGTCGACCTGTACGAGCGCGTCGCCGCGCCGGTGGCGGAGACGGCGGTCCTCGCGGGGGCGCTCAACACGATGAACGTCGCGACGCCCCCGGCGGCGCGCGAGGCGGTCGCCGACTTCGCCGAGCGCCTCGGCGCGCCGGCGACCGACCCCCTCCGGTTCGACGCGGACGCGCTCCTCGACGCTGTCGGTCTCGGTTGAGAGGGACGCGGTAGCCGAAAAAAGCCGACGCACGACCGCGACGCGGTCGCGTTCAGTCGTCGGCCGGAGCCGCGGAGTCGCCGGCGGAGACGCCGGTTCCGGGGCCGACGTCGATGCCGAGTTCCTCGAGCTTCTCGTCGGGGACGACGCCGTCGACCCAGCCGCGGGTCTCGTAGTACTCCGCCTTCATCTCGTCGAGCTCGCAGAGCTCGCCCTCGCTCCCTCCCTGTCCGGGGACGGCGTCCGGGTGGCCCTCGACGAAGCGCCCGGGGAGGTCGTCGTCCTCGGCGTCGAAGCCGGCGAGGTTGTTGAAGTAGCGTTCGAGGTTGTACACCCGCTCGCCCGCCTCGAACAGCTCGTCCTCGGTGACCTCGCGGCCGGTCATGCCGCTGTACTGGAGGACGTACTCCTCGATCCCCTCGGCGAAGGCGTTGAACTTGCAGATGTCGAACGAGTCGGAGATCGCGTGCAGGTCCTGGAAGGTGGCGGTGAGCTCGCCTTTCCCCTCCCACTCGTACGGGTCGACCTTCTCCGGAATGCCGAGGATCTCGGCGGCCGGCGTGTAGGCCCGGAGGTGACAGGCGCCGCGGTTGGAGGTCGCGTACGCGATCCCCATCCCCTTCATGCAGCGCGGGTCGTACGCCGGGATCGACTGCCCCTTGACGGCCAGCGAGTTGTCGTGGGCGTCCTTCTCGTCGGCGACGCGGTCAGCCCCCTCCGCGAGGAGGTCGCCGAGGTCCGAGGAGCGGTGGCCGATCTCACCGATGAGGTCGATCATGCGCTCGGCGTCGCCCCAGTCGATGGTCTCGACGTCGTCGAGCTTGCCCTCTTCGCTCATCTCCATCGCCATCGCCATCATGTTGCCGACCTCGATCGTGTCGACGCCCACCTGGTTGCAGCGCTGGATCATCAGCGCGACCTCGTCGCGGTGGGTGTGTCCCGAGTTCGGGCCGAGCGCGAACGCGGACTCGTACTCGAACGACTCCATGTGGACGTTCATGTCCTCGCCCTTGTGGTTGAGCTGGACCTCGACCTCCTTCTTGCAGGCGACCGGGCAGGAGTGACAGGTCGGGTCGTTGACGAGGATGTTCTCCTCCACGTTCTCGCCGGAGACGCGCTCGGCGTCGAGATCGGTCCCCTCCGCGTCGCTGTACGCCTCGGTCGAGGTGTACTTCGCGTTCTTCGTGGGGAGGCCGTCCATCTCCTCGGTCGCGTTCATCAGGACGTTCGTCCCGTACACGGAGAGTCCGCCCTCGTTGGGCGCGGTGACCTCCGACTCCTGAATGACGCCCATCGCCTGCTGATACCCCTCTTGGAACGTCTCGGGGTCGGCGGGTTTCGGCATGTCGGTGCCGCTCTTCACGACGACGGCCTTCACGTTCTTCGCCCCCATGACGGCGCCGGTGCCGCCGCGGCCGGACGCCCGGTCGTCCTCGTTCATCACGCAGGCGTAGCGGACGCCGTTCTCGCCGCCCGGTCCGATCGCCATCACGGAGAGGTTCTTGCCGACGGCGCCGTCGACCTCCTCGCCGATCGCGTCGATCGCGTCGTCCGTCTCCTTCCCCCAGAGGTGGGAGGCGTCGCGTACCTCGACCTCGCCGTCCTCGACGAACAGGTAGACGGGGTCGTCGCTCTCGCCGTCGAGGAGGATCCCGTCGAGCCCCGCCCACTTGAGCCGCGCGCCGGACCAGCCGCCGTGGTGCGAGTCGGTGACCGTCCCCGTCAGCGGGGATTTCGTCACGAGCGCGATCCGACCGCTCATCACGGTCTGGGTCCCGGTGAGCGGCCCAGTCATGAACGCCAGTCGGTTCTCCGGCCCCAGCGGGTCGACGTCCGGCCCGGCCTCGAAGAGATACTTCACTCCGAGCCCGCGCGCGCCGATGTACTTCTCCGCGTCCTCCTCGTCGATGCCCTCGTAGCTGACGTCGCCGTCGCCGAGGTCGACCTGTGCCACTCGGTCTCTGTAGCCGCCCATTTCAGTCATGGGAGTGTCCAACGTGATTGTTTGCGCTTCTGTGTGTTAATTATTGTCATCGCTACCCCCCATAAGGGAGGGGTTCGGCGCGTCTGACGGGCGCCTGAAGGGAGACGGGAGGACGACAGAGGGCCGACCGGAGCGCCCGCCCGGCGTGCTCGGCCGGCGTGCCCGACCGCCGTGCCCGACCGCACGCGCCGCGCGCGTCGCGATCGGTCACACGCCCTACGTTTATCACGGTTGACGGGTATCTCGGGGTATGAGCGATCAGAGCGTCGCCGACCGACTCCGCCGGCCGGAGTACACGGGCGAGAACCGGTGTCTGCCGTGCACGGCGTTGAACGTCGCGCTCGCCGTCGTCGCCGCCGTCGCGGTCGGCGCCGGCGGTCTCGTAGCGGGGGCGTCTCGCGTCGCCGCGGTCGGCGCCGGCGGCGTCGTGTTCGCCGTCGCGCTGGCCGCGATCGCGCTGCGCGGCTACCTGATCCCCGGGACGCCGGCGATCACGCGCCGGTACTTCCCCGACCGGGTCCTCGACGCGTTCGGTAAGGGGGAGGCCGACCGTCCGGTCCTCGAGTCGGTCGACGACGAGGCGGTCGTGGCGACGCTGTCGCGGGCGGGCGTGCTGACCGAGGACGGCGACGCCCTCGGTCTCACCGACGAGTTTCGGGCGGCCGTCGGCGACGGGGTCGACTCGGGGAACCCGGACGCGGAGGGCGTTCGCGCGGCGCTGCGTGCGGACGAGGTCGACGCGCTCGGACCGACGTCGTTCGAGGTCGACGGCGAGGGGATCGAGCGCTGGGTCTCGACGGAGGCGGTCGCCGTGGACGTGGCGCTCGCCGCCGAGCTCGACGACCGGCTCGACGGCTGGGCGGACCTCAACCGCGGCGACCGGCGCGACGTGTTGACGGGCCTCCGACTGCGCGTCGAGCGCTGTCCCGCGTGCGACTCCCGGGCGGAGACGACGGTCGAGCGACTCGACCACTGCTGCCGTCGCCCCCACGTCGCCGTTCAGTCGGCCTGCCGGGAGTGCGACGCCCTGCTCGGGGACCGCGTGGTGCCAGCGTCGGCCGCGGACACGTGGATCGAGCGCGTGGACGGCGCCGAGCCGCCGCGAGCTTCGACGCGGTGAGCTGTCGCATCGCGGCCCACCACTCCCCGGCGCCGACCGCGTTCGTCGACGAGGTCGCGCGTGTCCTCGAACCGGGCGTGACCCTCGCCTTCGAGGACAACGTCTCCCCCGCGGACGACGACCTCGACGCCTTCCTCAACGACGTGGAGCGGCTCCGCGACCCGACGCACGTCCGGTCACACGCCGTCGCCGACTGTATCGAGTGGCTCGAGGGCGCCGGGTTCACCGTCGAGACCGCGAGCGTCGCGAGCAAGCGCATCGCGTTCGGCGAGTGGGTCGCGAACGTCGACGCGTCGGCCGAGCGCCGCGAGCGGATCGCCGCCGCGTTCGAGGCGCCGCCCGGCGCCGCGGAGCGGTTCGAGTTCGCCCGCGAGGGCGGGCGGATCGAGTCGTTCGCCAATCTCAAATTGCTCGTCAAAGCGACCCGGTGACTCGCGCGGCGAGACCCGAGCGTCCTCAGTCGACGTCGGCCGGCTCGTCGATCTCGGCGGGGTCGTCGACCGTCGACCCCTCGGCCGGGTGGAAACACGCCGCCGAGTGGTCGGCGTCGGTCCAGGCGTCGAGTTCGGGCTCCGACTCCCGGCAGCGCTCGGTCGCCTTCGGACAGCGGGGGGCGAACCGACACCCCCCCGGCGACCCCTCCGGATCGGCGGGCTCGCCACGGAGGGTGACCCGGTCGCGGCCCCCGCGCGGGTCCGTCTCCGGGACGGCCGCGAGCAACGCCTCCGTGTACGGGTGTCGCGGGTCGCTCACGACCCGCTCCGTCGGCCCGGTCTCCACGAATCGACCGAGGTACATGATCGAGAGCCGGTCGGCGATCCGCGTGAGGCTCGCGAGGTCGTGCGAGATGTACAGCACGCCGATCCCCTCGGTGTTGGCCAGCGAGCGGAGGAGGTTGAGCACCTCCGCCTGGAGCGAGACGTCGAGCATCGACGCCGGCTCGTCGCAGATGAGGAACTCGGGGTCGATGACGAGCGCCCGGGCGATGGCGACCCGCTGGCGCTGGCCGCCCGAGAGCTCGTTCGGGTACTTGTCCAGGTAGCGCTCGGCGGGGGCCATCCCGACCCGTTCGAGCGTCTCCCGGACTGCCGCGTCGCGCTCGTCGAGCCGGTAGCCGTGGATCGTGAGCGGCTCTTTCACCAGCGTCTCGACCGTCAGCCGCGGGTTCAGCGACTCGTAGGGGTTCTGGAAGACGATCTGGAGCTTCTGTCTGAACGACCGGAGGTTCCCGTCCCGGTAGTGCTCGTGCGACTGGCCGTCGAAGGTGAACCCGCCGTCGGTCGGCTCCTCGAGCAGCGCGAGCGTCTGTCCGAGCGTGGACTTCCCGCAGCCGGACTCGCCGACGACGCCCCGTATCTCGCCCCGCGAGACCGACAGGGAGACCCCGTCGACGGCGCGGATGTGCGAGCCGCCGCCGAACACCTCTCGGAGGAGCTCGCCGCGGCGCGCGTACCAGCGACTGAGGCTGTTCGTGAACCCGGTCACCGTCGGCGAGACGCCGTCGACGGGGAGCCGGCCGAAGAGCGACTCCGAGCTCTCGTACCACTTGCGTAAGCCGTCGACTTCGAGGACGACGTCGTCGGCGTCGGGACGCGACCCCTCCGCGGCACCGCCCCACGTCGTCGCTGAGTCGGCCTCTCGGCGCATCTGAGCCGCTCGCTCCGCGTTGTGACACGCGACGCGCTGGTCGCGGTACGGGAGGTCCCGGAGGTCGGGCGTCGTCGTCGCGCACTCCTCGGTCGCGAACGGGCACCGGGGCTCGAAGACGCAGCCCGTCGGCTTCTCGTCCAGTTGCGGCGGTGTCCCCGGGACCGAAACCAGCCCGTCGGCGTCGCCGTCCAGCGCGGGGAAGGCGTTCTTCAGCCCCATCGTGTAGGGGTTCGCCGGGTTGAGGAGGAGGTTCTCGACGCGGCCCTGCTCCATCACCGTCCCGCCGTACAGCACCGACATCTCGTCGCAGGTCTCCGCGATGACGCTCAGGTCGTGGGTGATCAACAGCAGAGAGCTGTCGGTCTCCGCTTGGATCTGGAGGATGTTGTCGATGATCCGGTCTTGGACGATCACGTCCAAGCCGGTCGTGGGCTCGTCCGCGACGACGAGCTTCGGCTCCAGCGCGAGCGCCATCGCGATGACGACACGCTGGCGCATCCCGTCAGAGAACTGGTGCGGGTAGTCGCCGACGCGGTCGGGGTCGAGTCCGACCGTCTCGAACAGCTCGTGCGCGCGACGCCGAGCCCGCCGCTCGGAGACCTCCCGATGCGTCTGGATCGCCTGCCGGATCTGCGCGCCGACCGACATCACCGGGTCGAGGGCGTCGATCGCCGTCTGGGGGATGAACGCGATCTCCTCCCAGAGGAGGTCCTGCCGCTCCGACGGCGCCAGCGACCGCAGATCCCGTCCCTCGAATTCGATCTCGCCGGACTCGATCTCCGCGTGGTCGGGGAGCAGACCGAGGATGGCCTTCGCGGTGGTCGACTTCCCGGACGCCGACTCGCCGGACAGCGCGTAGTTGACCCCGTCGTCGATGGCGAACGACACGCCGTTCACGCTGTGGAGCGGTCCGTCCCGCGCGTCGTATCGTACCGTCAGGTCGTCGACGGAGAGGAGCGTCACGCGGACATCACCCCGTTCAGTGCGACCGCGGGCGCGCTCGGACGACCGCCGCCGCGCGCCGGATCCGGCCCCCGCTGCGTACCCCGAACCATCACGAATGATAGTAGGATTCAGTACCGTTATGAACGCTTGGGTCGAACCGGCCTTCGTGTTCAGATAAGCTGATTCCATGCGAAAGCGAACGATCTGAGCCACTCGTCAGCAGTTTCTGCTTCAGCGTTGCTGAAACAGTTTGAAAATCTGTCAGTTCTGCGTTTTACCTCACGAAAGACACGTTCGACGCTATTCCGATTTCCATGTCGTTCGTCTCTGAAATCGAGGCCATGTTTTTCACCTGCTCGGTGAAGTGGAACCGCTCCATCAACGCGAAAGATCGCGTTATCTACATCGAATTTTTGCGAAGCTCCGCGAAGAACTGATCTGCGATCGCGTTTGTTCGTGTCGATTCAAGCTTTGGGTGGAGCAAATCGTTTGAATCGGGATCGACAGCAGCGTACAGCCAGTATTGTTCATCGTCAAGCTGAATCACAGTTTCGTCAACTGCAACGTGATTCGGGTTTCGACCAGATTCCGGCTGTGAGTCGGCCTTGTGAACCCAGTTATGAACGGTGGATCGAACCATTTCAACGCCGAATATATCAAGAAACGAAACAGTATTCGAAAGCGATAGTCCAGCAAGGTGGAGCTGAATACTGAGCTTCATCAACAGCCGCGGTGTTGCTTCTCGCTCCACAAACTCTAAGTTGATCTCGTCTAAACAGCCGCTGAGGCGGTCGTTTTCGGGCATAGATCACTTTTCAAACGCACCGCTTCACTTTTCAATCCGTATCTGAACACCGTCGAACCGGCCGCCACGATGGCCGTCGAGCGAGCGACGTTCGCGCGTCCGAGCGAGGGAGAGAGACCGACGGCTCTCGGCCGGCCGTGCGGCGGTCGGCCGTGGGGCGGTCGGGATGAAGGTCGGATCCGGCGGTCGAGGGTGGTGACGAGGCGTGGACCGATCGGCGCTCGGCCGGCTGGGCCGGTTCGACGCGGTCGTTCTCACGTCGACGCTGTGGTTCCTCGGGAAGTTCGTCCGGTTCGCGTTCCCGCCGCTCTTCGAGCGGATCGGCGGCGTGTACGGCGTCTCGACGGCGATCTCGGTCGCCCTCTGGCGGGTCGAGTAGGGGACGCGGCCGAGCGGACCGTCGCCGATCCGGGCCGCCTCCGTGATAAAACGCGATGTGTATTGCGCGCGTTCGGGCACAGGTACAGGCGGCTCCCCGCGGAACCGGCGCGTATGCCACGAGACGACGCTCCGACCGCGCCGTCGACAGCCGAGGCGACGCCCACAGCCCCGGAGCTGGACCCGCTCTTCGATCCCGAGTCGGTGGCGGTCGTGGGCGCCAGCCCCGACTCGTTTTACTCGGGGAACCTCGTGAACAACCTCCTCGAATACGGGTACGAGGGCGCGCTCTACCCGGTCAACCCGAACCGGGAGGAAGTCTGGGGCCGCCGGTGTTACGACCGCGTCTCCGGGGTGCCCGAGACCGTCGATCTGGCGGTGGTGAGCGTCCCGCGAGAGCACGTCGTGGACGTCGTCGCCGCGGCCGGCGAACGAGGGGTTCCGGTCGCGCTCGTGCTCTCCGCCGGGTTCTCGGAGGCCGACGAGGAGGGGGCGGAGCTCGAAGCGCGGCTGGCCGAGGTCGCCGCCGACCTCGGGATCCGCGTCGTCGGACCGAACTGCATCGGCGTGATGGCCGCCCGCGGGGCGACGCTCACGTCGACGTGTTCGCGCGCCCCCGAGCCGGGCCGCATCGCCCTCGTCAGCCAGTCCGGCGCGCTGGCGTTCACTACGTTCTTCGAGCGGGCGGCCGACCGGGACCGCCACTTCAGCCACATCGTCTCGACGGGCAACGAGGCCGACCTGACGCTGACGGACTACGTGGCGTACCTCTCGACGCAGGAGACCGTCGACGTGGTGTGCGCCTACGTCGAGGGGGTCGACGAGCCGGAGCGGTTCATGCGGGTCACCGAACGCGCCGTCCGGAACGGGACGCCGGTGCTGACGGTGAAGGTCGGGCGGTCGGAGCTCGCGGAGGCGGCGACGCTGTCGCACACGGGATCGCTCACCGGGAGCGACGACGCCTGGGACGCCGCCTTCGACCAGACGGGCGTACAGCGGGTCCCGGACGTCCCGGACCTGCTCTCGCGAGCGAGCGCGCACGCCGCGTACGGGACGCCGGACGGCGACCGCGTCTGCGTCGCCTCGACCAGCGGGGGTCTCGCGAGCCTGCTCGCGGACATGGCGGCCGAACGCGACCTGTCGCTGCCCGACGTCGACGGCGAGACCGAGGCGACGCTGCTCGGGATCGAGGAGCTCCTGACGTACGGCGGCTTCAACAACCCGGCCGACATCAGGGGGTACGGCGCGGCGGTGCTCCCCGAGATCGCCGACGCGGTGCTGGCCGACGACGCCTTCGACGCCTACGTGTTCACGATCGGGCTGTCGGGCGTCGACGGGCGCGCGGAGACGATCGCCGCGGACCTCGAGGCGATCGTCGACGACGCCGACGACCCGGTGTACGTCCTCTGGACCGGACGGAAGACGCCAGACGATCCGACGGAGACGCCGCCGTACGCTCGCCTGCGGGCGTCCGTGCCGGTGTACGAGGACCCGGGACGCTGTCTGGACGCGGTCGCCTCGACGGTCGAGTACGCCGCCGACCGCGCTCGGGTGAGCGAGCGGCCGTCTCGGGAAGCCCTCGCGAGCGCGCTCGACGTGCCCGGCGGTGTCGACGCGCACGGCGGCGCCGGCGCCCCCGACTCGGAGCTCCCGCGGGGACGCGTGTTGACGTGGGCGGAGGCCGAGCCCCTGCTCGACGCGTACGACGTCCCGGTCGTCGAGACGCGGGTGGCGACCGACGTCGAGGAAGCCGTCGCGGCCGCCCGCGACGTCGGCTTCCCGGTCGTCTGTAAGGTCGACTCGCCGGCGCTCCCCCACCGGAGCGACGCCGGGGCCGTCGCGCTCGGGCTCGACTCGCCCGCGGCGGTCCGGGAGGCGTACGCGGACGTGACGGACGCCGCGCTGGCGCGCGTCGACGCGGACGACGTCGCCGGCGTGCTCGTCCAGCCGATGGTGGGGGACGGCGTCGAGGCCATCCTCGGCGTCGGGTCCGGCGACGTGTTCGGATCGGTGGTCACCGTCGGTCCGGGCGGGGTCCTCGTGGAGGCGCTCGACGAGACCGCGACCCTCGTCCCGCCGTTCTCCCGGGGCGACGCGCGCCGCGCCGTCGAGGCCACGGCGCTCGCGGACCTGCTGACCGATCGCCGCGGGAGCGAGCCGCTCGACGTCGACGCGTTCGTCGACCTGGTCGCGAACGTCGGGGACCTCGCGGCCGCGGTCGACGCGGTCGCCGAGCTCGACCTCAACCCGGTCGTCGTCACGGCCGACGGCCCGGTGGCCGTCGACGCGCTGGTCCGGACGGGACCGACGGGCTAGAGCGTCGGCCCGTCCTCGACGACCTCGCCGACCTCCTCCTCGCGGGCCGCGGCGTAGCGCTCCAACAGCTCGGTCTCGACGTCCTCCACCGGGAAGTAGCAGGCGGCCTCGTGGCCGTCGTCCGCGAACGCCGACCGCTCCGGCTCCTCGCCGCGACACGTCTCTTCGGCCTTCGGACACCGCGGGGCGAAGTTACACCCGCCGGGGAGGTCGACCGGGTTCGGCGGTTCCCCCGGCAACAGCACCCGCCGCCTGTCGACGGCGGGATCGGTCTTCGGCGAGGCCGCCAGCAGCGACGCCGTGTAGGGGTGTTTCGGCGCCGTGACGACGTCCTCCGTGGCCCCGACCTCGGCGATCCGACCGAGGTACATCACGGCCAGCCGGTCGGCGATCTGCGTGAGGCTCGCGAGGTCGTGCGAGATGTAGACGATGCCGATGTCGCGCTCGTCGGCCTTCTCCCTGAGGATGTTGAGGATGTTGGCCTTCAGCGAGACGTCGAGCATCGACGCCGGCTCGTCGCAGATGAGCAGCGTCGGGTCGAGGACGAGCGCCTGCGCGATCGCGACGCGCTGCCGCTCCCCGCCGGACAGCTGGGTCGGGAGCTGGTCGAGGTACTTCTCGGCCGGGCGGAGCCCGACGTCCTCGACGGTCCGCCTGACGCGGCGGTCGATCGTCTCGGCGTCGTGGCCCTGGATCTTCAGGGGCTCAGACACCGCGGCGCGAACCCGCTGGCGGGGATTCAGCGAGTCGAACGGGTCTTGGAAGATGAACTGCACCCGCGAGCGGAACTCCTTGGTGTCCTCGCCGAGGAGCTCGTCGACGGGCGTCCCCTCGATCAGGATCTCGCCGCCGGTGCGGTCCTGGAGCGCGGCGATCACCTCCGCCAGCGTCGACTTCCCGCAGCCGGACTCGCCGGCGACACCGACGATCTCTCCCTCGCGGACGGAGAGGTCGACGCCGTTGACGGCCTTGACGTAGTCGGGGTCGACCCCGCGCAGGTCGTCGAGGATGCCCTGTGGCTGTCGGAACCACTTCTCGAGGTCCCGCGTCTCGAGGATGGCGTTGCCGACGCCCGCCGTCCGGTCGCCCTCGTCGCGGACGTCGATCCCCCACGTGGCGGGGTCGGCGGCCTCCGCCCGCATCTCGTCCGCCCGGTCGGTGTAGTGGCAGGCGGAGAGCCGTCCGTCGACCTCGACCAGCGCCGGGTGACTCCCCTCGCACTCCTCGGTGGCGAACGGACACCGGTTGCGGAACACGCACTCGGTCGGCTCGCGGGTGAGGTCCGGGAGCGAGCCGGGGATGGAGATGGCCTGCTCGTCGAACTGGTCGACCTCCGGGAAGGCGTTCTTCAGCCCGATCGTGTACGGGTTGGTCGGCGCCCCGAAGATCCGGTCCGTGTCGCCCTGCTCCATCACCTTCCCGCCGTACAGCACCGACGTCTCGTCGCAGGTCTCGGCGACGACGCCGACGTCGTGGGTGATCAGGAGCAGGGAGCTGCCGATCTCCTCTTGGATCTCGATGAGCTTATCGACGATCTTGTCCTGGACGATGACGTCCAGCCCGGTGGTCGGCTCGTCGGCGATGAGGAGGTCGGGGTCCAGCGCGAGCGCCATCGCGATGGTGACGCGCTGGCGCATCCCGCCGGAGAACTGGTGCGGGTAGTTCCCGGTCCGGTCGGGGTCGAGCCCGACCATCTCGAACACCTCGGCGACGCGCTCGTTCGCCGTCGCCTTCGAGACGTCCCGGTGTTTGCGGATCGCCTGTCGGATCTGCGCGCCGACGGTCATCACCGGGTCCAGCGAGTCCATCGCGCTCTGCGGGATGTAGGCGATGTCCTCCCAGCGGACCGACTGCCACTCCCGCTCTGAGAGGTCGAGCAGGTCCCGCCCGTCGAACCGGACGCTCCCTCGGCGGACCTCGCCGTTGTCGTCGAGCAGCCCGAGGACGGACTTCGCGAGCGTCGACTTCCCGCAGCCGGACTCGCCGACGAGCCCGTAGTTGTCCCCCTCGTCGATCGAGAAGGAGACGCCGTTGACCGCGTGGACGTCGTCGCCGGGCATCCGATACGCGATCTTCACGTCGTCGACTTCGAGTAGACTCATTCTTGCTCCGTCTGTAGGTCGGGGTTGACTATCTCCTCGAACGCCCGCCCGACCAGGAAGACGCCCGTCGTGACCGCGCCGATGCCGATCGCCGGCGGCAACACCCACCACCACGCGGTGCGGATCGCGCCCGACCGGAACACCTGCTGGAGCATCCGGCCCCAGGAGGTCGTCGTCGGGTCGCCGAAGCCGAGGAACGCGAGCGACGCCCCGGCGACGATCGACCAGCCGACGGCGTAGGCGGTGTAGAGGAACCCGATTCCGAGGACGTTCGGCGCCACGTGGAGGAACATCGTCCGCGCGTGGCCGGCGCCCCTGGCGCGTGCCGACTTGACGAACGTCCGCTCCTTGACCGTCATCACCTCCGAGCGGATGACCCGCGCCGGCATCTTCCACAGGAAGACGACGAGCACGGCGGTGATGAGCCAGACGCTCGGCGTCACGAACGAGAGGATCACCAGCGCCATCGGCAGGAACGGGAGCGCGAACGTGAGGTCGGTGAGCCGCATCAGGAACTCGTCGACTCGGCCGCCGAAGTAGCCGCTCGTGAGCCCGACGAGGAAGCCGAGAACGCCCGTCCCGACGCCGCCGAACAGGCCGACGATCAGCGTCGGCCGCGCGCCGGCGAGGAACTGGCTCAACACGTCCTTCCCGAACGACGTCGTGCCGAACAGGGCCTTCCCGCCGGGCGCCTGGAGCCGCATCATCGACCCGCCCTGCCGGAGCGTGTCCTCGATCGGGTGATACGGGGCCAGGTACGGACCGAAGACGCCCAGGAACCCGAACGCGACGATGACCGCGAAGCCGGCCTTCGCCGCGTTGTCCCGCAGCACGTATCGCAGCGTGCGCCACGCGCGTTCGAGTTCGGACCGGATCCGTTCCCTCGCCGTCTCGGTGTCGAAGCCGTATCCCGACATCAGACGTCACCCGTTTCGACCGTCGGGTCCAGTTTCGCGTACGCCAGGTCGGCGGTGAGGTTCATCACGATGACCGCGAGCGCCATGATGAACACCGCCGCCTGGACGGTCGGGTAGTCCTGATTGAGGATCGCCTGGACGAGCGCGCGACCGATCCCCGGCCACGCGAACACCACCTCCAGCGTGATCACGCCCTGGAACAGCATCCCCGTCCGAAGCGCGAAGTAGGTGACGAGCGGGAGCAGCGAGTTCCGGCCCGCGCGGCCCAGCTGCTCCATCTCCGAGAGCCCCTTCGCGCGGTGGAGCATGAGGAACTCCGACCCCTTCCGCTCGACGACCGAGTTGCGCGCGAGCATCAGGAAGTCGCCGCTGTAGAACAGCACCGTCGCGGTGAACGGAAGGATGTAGTGCCGCAGGAAGTCCACGGAGGCGTACGTCGCGACGTATCCCTGCGGATTGGCCAGCGGGCTTCGCATCCCGAACGCGGGCAGCCAGCCCAGCCCGTACGAGAAGATGATGAGCAGGAAGATACCGGTCACGAAGATCGGCGTGGCGCGGAAGACGGTGGTCGCGACGATGCTCGACTGCTCGAACCACGACCCCCGGTTCCAGCCGGCGTACATCCCGGCGAGGGAACTGAGAATCGCCGTCACGACGAGCGCGGGCAACAGGAGCACCAGCGTGTTGACGAGCGCGGGAACGATGATCTCGCCGACCGGTCGCTGCTGGGTGAGCGAGATCCCGAACTCGAAGGTGAACAAGTTCTCGACGTACCTGAGGTACTGGACGTATATCGGGTCGTCGAGCCCGTACATCGCCCGTACCTGCTCGACCTCCTCCGGCGTCAACGACCCCGAGGCGACGAGCGCGCTGAACGGGTCGGCGGGTAGCAGACGGAGCGTGGCGAAGATGATGCTGACGGCGATCAGCGTCAGCAACGCTGCGATGACCGTCCGCTTTATCAGAAATCGTCGAAAGCTCATGTGAGTCCCCCCCGGTTACGAGAAGTCGGGCTGGTCGAGGTCGGCGCGGGACGCGTGCCCGTTCTCGACGCGCTCGGCGAAGGCGTCCCATGCGTCGCCCTCGGGCCAGACGAGGGTGCCTTCGCCGTCGTAGGTGTATCCGGCCTCCCGAAGCATCGTGCGAGCGGCCTCGACGTCGTACTCGTACGGCTCGGTCTCTCCGTGGAACGGGGTCAGGAGCGGGGTGATCAGGTTCTGCCCGTCGATCGCCTCGCCGCGGCCGCCGAGGGTGTTCTCGACGAATCCCTCCTTGTCGAAGGCGTGGCTCAGCGCGACGCGGAACGTCTTGTCCCGGAAGAGCGGAACGAGGTGGCTGAGGTGGACGTCCGTTGGGACGTAGTTCCGCGAGGTCTGTTTCTCGACGCCGCTCGCGCTCGCCGCGCGGTCGGCCTGCTGGTTCGAGACGGTCGTGCCGATGGCGTCGATGTCGCCGGACTGCATCGCGCCGATGAGCGTGGAGACGTTCCCGACGTTGGCGTGGACCATCTCGTCGATCCCGTCGCCGGGAACGAAGTACTCCCCGAGCAGCTCCTCGCGGACGTCGTCGTCCCACATCCAATTGTTCTCGTGTTTCTCTAAGCGGAGCTCCGCCCCCTGCTCCCAGTTGACGAACGAGAACGGGCCGGTTCCGACCGGGGTATCGGGGTTGTGCTCGCTGGGGCTGTCGACGTCCGACCAGCGGTGCTCCGGGATGATGGCGCTGCGGACGACCCGCTGGGTGAGGAACGCGGCGTCCGGCTCGATGAGGGTGAACCTGACGCGGCCGCCGCCGGTCTCCGAGAGCACTTCGACGGAGTCTATCGTCCGGGTGAACGCGGCCTGCTGGGGCGCGCTGTTCTCCTGGTAGTACTCGACGCTGAACTTGACGTCGCTCGGGCCGAACGATTCGCCGTCGTGCCACTCGACGCCCTCTCTGAGGTCCATCTCGATCGTCGTGTCGTCGACGACGTCGGCGTTCGTCGCCAGCGCGGGGACGATCTCGAGCTGCGGGGAGGCGTCGAAGAGCCCGTCGTAGACGTTCAGGAGTCGTTTCTCCTCCTGGCCACCGCTGGAGAACGGGAGGTTCGTCCCCTGCATGCCGGATGTGACGCCCTTCACCCAGGTCGTCGAGTCGCCCTGCGGCTGGAGGTTGACCTGCGTCCAGATGAACGAGTCCCGCGTGGTTCCGTTGCCGGGCGTCGGGACGTATCCCTCCCAGTCGGCGGTGTCGGCCACCGTGATGACCTCCGGGAAGTTCGCCGCGATGACGTAGGCGTCCTCGCTGAGCAGGCGCTGGACCTCGTGGCAGATCTCGGCGCGGGCCTGCATGTCGCCGATCGTCGACGCCTGTTCGTCGAGGAGCTCGGTGACCTCGTCGTTCTTGTAGTTGTAGTAGTTCCCGCCCGTCTCAGGGTGCGCCCGCATCAGGAACGGGTTCGGGTCGAGCCCGCGCTGCGGGTCCGGTCCGTGGAGGTTCATCGTTATCGGCACCGGATGGCCCACGTCGGCCCGCCAGAACTCGCCGTAGCGGGTGCTCGGCTGGACGTTGATCAGGTTGACGCCGACGCCGATGTCGTTCAACGACTGCTGGACGAGGAGCGCGAACTCCCGCATCCACGGGGTCTCGGCCTGCGCGAAGTGCGTGTCCACCGCCGGGACGGCCTGCCCCTCGACGGCGGTGTACTCGAACTGGATCGCCTCGTCGTTGACGTCGGACCCCTTCGTGTCGACCGGCCACTCCTCCCAGAACCGCGTCTCGATCGACTGGGCCTCGCCGCCGTCCGTGCCGTCGCCGCCGTCGCCGTCCATGTCGTCGCCGTCGGTTCCGTTCCCGCTGTCGCCGCCGTCGCCGCCGTCGTCTCCGCCGAGACCGCCGCAACCGGCCACCCCCGCCATCCCCGTCGCGCCCGCGATCTGGATGAACCGTCGCCGTGATTTCGTGCCCGTCTCGATCTCGAATGTGGTATCTTGTGACATCCCGGTCACACGTATCGCCGTCGATTGGTTGTACCTACTCCCGATACCGGCCAATAATCATCATTCTTTATGAGGGATATCGGCGGCGAGACCGAGCGGGGCGCTCCAGTCGGCCGTTCCGACCGGGAGCGCTCAGCTCTCGACGCGGGACCCCTCGCGAGTGCTCCACCGAGACCGGCGCGTGGGCCCTCGGCGGGCCGCGGGCGGCGATCCGCTCTGCTTCGGGGTGGAGAGCGAGAAGGGAAAGGGACCGCGCGTTCATTCGCCGGGGGCGCCGTCGGAGGAGGAGTCGCCGGCGGCCGAGAAGACGAGGTCGAAGAGCCGCTTCTCGGCGAGTCGCAGTCGTTCGCTGAGCGTCGACTGAGCGATGTCGAGCTCGGAGGCGATGTCGTCCGCCGACACACGTCGCGGAACGTCGAAGTACCCCATCCGATGGGCGGTCCGCAGCACGGTCACCTGCTCGGGCGAGAGTTCGTTACGCAGCGCTCGTCCGAGCTGTCCGCTTCCGAGCGGTTCACCCGTCGTCTCGACCTGGTTCACGCTCAAGAGCTCGAACCGACCGAACCGGTCCTGAATCCTGTCCGCGAGCGCTCGGAACGACTCCCACTCGTTGACGGTGACCACCCCTCGGAAGTAGCCGTTTCGGAGCTCCAGCCGGTTCGGGATGGCGTTCGCGCGTAGGATGACGCCGAGCAGGAACGGATACGGTTCGTGAGCGACGACCGTCAACCGATATGTCGGCTCGTTCGAGTCGCCCACCACCTGCTCGTGGTGGAACAGTTCGACGCGAGAGAGGTCCGTCAACACCGATTCGGGGTCGAACGGCGACTCGGACGTGACGAGTAGCGACTCGATCCAGTCGCCGTCGTCCGCGTAGAACGCGTTCTCGAACGTGATCGAACGCGCCGCTGGAACCCGGTCGGTTATCTCGCCGACGACCCCCGACAGCGACGTCTGGAACTCGATACGAAGGATGCTGATCACCTCACCGCCTACCGGTTAATAGCTACGTAACATATTTAATCTTTTACTTGTCATGCACTGCGGACGCGCCGCCGGAAACGTCTCTGCGGTTTCGACGGCCCCCTCTCCGCGGTTTCGACGGCCTCCTCTCTGCGGTTTCGACGGCCTCGTCTCCAAAGCGGTCTGCGTTCGGTATGGCCGGGGGGCTCACGAGTCGACGGCGGAGCGCTCACGACCGGACCGCCCCGGCCTCGTGTTCAGATAAGCTGATTCCATGCGAAGCTGAACGATCTGAGCCACTTGTTAGCAGTTTCTGCTTTGGTGTTGCTGAAACAGTTTGAGAGACTGGTAGTTCTGCGTTTTATCTCACGGAAGACACGTTCGACGCTGTTCCGATTTCCACGTCGTTCGTCTCTGAAATCGAGGCCATGTTTTTCACATGCTCGGTGAAGTGGAACCGCACCATCAACGAGAAATATCGCGTCATCCACGTCGTGTTTTTCGCGAAGCTCCGCGAAAAACTGATCTGCGATCACGTTTGTTCTTGTCGGCTCAAGCCTTGTGTGGAGTAAATCGTTTGAGTCGGGATCGACGGCGGCGTACAGCCAATACTGTTTATCCTCAAGCTGAATCACGGTTTCATCGACCGCAACGTGATTCGGGCTTCGACCAGCCTCCGGCTGTAGATCGGCCTTGTGAACCCAGTTATGAACGGTGGATCGAACCCGATCAACACCGAATACCTCAAGAAGCGAAACAGTATTCGAAAGCGATAATCAAGCAAGGTGGCGCTGAATACTAAGCTTCATCAACAACTTCGGTGTTGCCTCTCGCTCCACAAACTCTAAGTTGATCTCGTCTAAACAGCCGCTGAGACGGTCGTTTTCGGGCAGAGATCACTTTGAAAACGCCCCGTCTCACCTTTCAATCCGTCTCTGAACACCGTCCGCCCCGGAAGCAACACGATTTATATCAAACGGGCGTAATTGCGAACACGACCGACGCCCCGAAACGCTTCGACTCCGGAACGCGACGTTTCCCGGGCGCACGGACACTGACGTACCAGCATGTCGATCATAGTCACGCTCCACGTGGAGCACGAACGTCTCGCGCTGGTGCCCACGTTACGGCGGCTCGACGGGGCCGACATCGAGGTCGTAACGCAGGGCACCACGGACCCCGGGTCCTCTGAGTTCCCGTTTCTCGTCGAGTACGGGGACCGCGACGGGCTCGAACGAGCACTGGAGTCGGACCCGACCGTCGGGGAGTACGAGCTCATCGAGTGGTCCGACGGGACCGGGGTGTACTACATCGAACACACGTCGGAGACGGAGCTGATCAGCACGGCCGTCTCGGACGCCAACGGGTTCCTCATCCACACCGAGTCCGAGCGGAACGGGTGGCTGGTGCGATTGCTCCTCCCCGACAGAGCCGCGCTGAGCGACGTCTGGGACCACGCCACGGAGAACGGCATGCAACTGGACATCGTCGAGATTCACGACAACGAAACAACGGATTCCGGGCCCTCCTACGGGCTGACCGACGAACAGCGGCAGACGCTGTTGATCGCCTACGAGAACGGGTACTTCGTCGAACCGCGCGAGATGTCGCTCGACGAACTCGCCGACGAACTAGGGCTGTCGTCGACAGCCGTGAGCGGTCGGCTGCGGCGCGGTATGCGGAACCTCGTCGCGGCGACGATCGCCACCGAGGGCCCCGAACAGTGACCGGCAACTCGGCCCTCGGGTGCTGAGCCCCCGAGATCCTCGAGCGGACCGGTCGACGCGATACTACCACGTACTCGAGGCCTGCGAGGGCCGCCGAGACGGGTGCTGTAATAAAAGGGGGGAGTTTTTCATGCTCGGCTTTATTGTTCATTACATTTTCTATCTATAAGAATGTCCCACGAGCAGGACCATCCAAACTATCCGAGTGTTGACCAGTCAGACCGAACGCTACCTCGCAACCTCCGGCAGACCGGAGATCCGGGGATCGAGATGCTCGTCTCGACGCGCGTTCGAAAGTCACCGTTCTTCGATAAATCGTTCAACGAGAACGGCGCTTGGCGGTGTACCGTCTACAACCGTCTCTACCACCCGCGCGGGCTGGTCGAGCCCGAAGACGGGGGCGCTATGGCCGAGTACGAAGCGCTGACCAACAGCGTAACCATCTGGGACGTCGCCGTCGAGCGTCAGATCCGCGTGAAGGGTCCGGACGCCGAGGCGCTCACCAACCACGTTGTCACCCGCGACGTGAGCTCCATGGACGCGATGGACGGCAAGTACGTCATCCTCTGTAACGAGGACGGCGGCGTCCTGAACGACCCGGTGCTGCTCCGGCCGGCCGAGGACGAGTTCTGGTTCTCCATCTCGGACAACACGCTGATGCAGTGGCTGCAAGGCGTAAACGTCGGCATGGACTTCGACGTCGAGATCGACGAGATCGACGTCGCCCCGATGCAGATCCAGGGGCCGCTCTCTGAGGACGTGATGGTTGACGTCGTCGGCGACGAGGTCAGCGAGATCCCCTACTACGGGCTGATGGAGTCGCAGGTCGACGGCGTCGACGTGCTTATCAGTCAGACCGGGTTCTCCGGCGAGAAGGGCTTCGAGATCTACGTCAAGGAGGCCTCGAAGTACGGCGAGCGGGTCTGGGATCAGGTCCACGAGAGCGTCCTCGACCACGGCGGGATGCAGATCGCTCCCGGTCACCACCGACGGATCGCCGCGGGCATCATGTCGTGGGGCCAGGACCTCGACCACGAGACGTCGCCGTTCCAGGTCAACCTCGGCTACCACGTCCCCGACGACAAGGACGTCGACTACATCGGTAAGGAGGCGCTCGAGGAGCAGAAAGAACAGATCGAGAACGGCAACTACCCGTTCAACCACAAGATGATCGGGATGAAGATGGCCGGCGAGCCGATCCACGACTACGCGCCGGACTTCTGGCTCGTCTCCGATCCCGACAGCGGCGACGAGGTCGGCTACCTGACGTCCCCGTGGTACAACCCCGATCTCGAGACCAACATCGGGATGGGCTTCGTGCCAGCCGAGATGATCGAGGCCGAGACCGACGTCCCGCTGAACGACTCGGTGTACGACGAGGACCTCGACCTCGAGTTCGAGGTACATCTGCCCGACGAGTACGCCGAGGAGCCCGGCGAGCCGGTGTTCGCCACCGCGGCGAAGATTCCGTTCAAGGAGTCCGTCAACCCGAGCGCCCGCGAACAGGCCAAGCTCAGCGCGAAGCAGGAGGCCAGCTCGAACGACTGAGCGACACCGTTCGGTTCAGACCCGAGTAGTCGCGGCTCGCCTTGGCCCCTGACCCGCGTTCGGGGAGGGTCCCGAGGCGGGGGTCCCTTCCTCGCCGATCGCGTCGACGTTCGAGAGACCTCAGTCTCACGTTTTCTTTTCTGTCGGCTTCCGAGCGCAGTCGCGGCGTGACGAGTCGCGCTCGACGGGACGCGCCGGCGACGCCGCGAGGGCACCCTCCGCGGCGACCCTGGACGGAAAGTACCGTCGGATACCCGTACGCGGGGACTCGCGGAGACTCGCGGGGACTCGCGGGTCCTTCGAAGGGCGGGGACTCGCGGGTCCCTCGGACAGCGCGGGCCGGTGGGTCCCTCGGACAGCGCGGGCCGGTGGGTCCCTCGGACAGCGCGGGCCGGTGGGGTCGTGAGCTACCGGTAGAGCGGGAACTCGTCGGTGAGGGCGTCGACGCGGTCCGACACCCGCTCCACCGTCGCCCCGTCCTCCGGGTCGTCGACGATGTCGGCGATCAGGTCGGCGACCTCCCGGCAGGCGGCCTCGTCGAAGCCACGGGTCGTCAGCGCGGCCGTGCCGGCCCGGATCCCCGAGGGGTTGAACGCCGAGCGCGTCTCCCCCGGAACCGTGTTGGCGTTGAGAACGATCCCTGCGGATTCGAGGGCGCCCTCGACCGCCTTGCCGGCGGTATCCGGATGGGATGGGCGGAGGTCGGCCAACACGAGGTGGGTGTCGGTGCCGCCCGACACGAGTTCGAGACCGCGTTCCTGGAGCTGCTCGCCGAGCGCGGCGGCGTTGTCGACGACCTGGCGTGCGTACGCCTCGAACTCGGGTTCGAGCGCCTCCTTGAACCCCACCGCCTTGCCGGCGACGTTGTGCATCAGCGGGCCGCCCTGCGCGCCGGGAAACACCGACGCGTCGATGTCGTCGGCGTGCTCCGCGTCGCACATCACGATCCCGCCGCGGCCGGCCCGGATCGTCTTGTGGGTCGAGCCGGTGACGAAGTCCGCGACGCCGACCGGCGAGGGGTGGACGCCGGCGGCGACGAGCCCGGTGATGTGCGCGATGTCCGCGAGGTGGTAGGCGTCGACCGCGTCGGCCGCCGTTTGGATGCGCTCGAAATCGACCTCGCGGGGGTACGCGGAGTAGCCGGAGACCACGATGTCCGGATCGAACTCCGCCGCGGTCTCCCGGAGCCCCTCGTAGTCGATGTACCCGGTCTCGGGATCGACCTCGTACTGTTCGACCTCGTAGAGCTTCCCGGCGAAGTTGGCGGGATGCCCGTGCGAGAGGTGGCCGCCGTGTTCGAGCTCAAGCGAGAGGATCCTGTCTCCGGGGTCTAGCATCGCGAGGTAGACGCCCATGTTCGCCTGCGTCCCGGCGTGCGGCTGCACGTTGACGTGCTCGGCGCCCCAGAGCTGCTTGGCGCGTTCGATCGCGAGCTCCTCGATCTCGTCGGCGCGCTCGCAGCCGGCGTAGTAGCGCTCACCGGGGTACCCCTCGGCGTACTTGTTTGTCAGCTCGGAGCTCTGGGCCTGCATGACGGCCTCAGACGCGTGGTTCTCCGAGGCGATCATCGCCAAGGTGCCCTCCTGTCGCTCTCGCTCGCCGTCGAGCGCGTCCGCCGCCGCCGGATCGACTACCGCGACCGTATCGTACGTCATGTATCACATAGGGGGCGCTGAGCACGAATGAATCTGTCTTCGGCAGAACGTGACTGTCAGTTGACGACCTGTGTCGTCACGGCGCGCCGTGGGAGTCCTTCGGTCTCAGGTCGGTTTCAGCCGATCGCTCGTCTCCCGCCGGTGAGCGGTGTCAGAACGGCCGCGGTGCTTATCCGACTTGATGTCATAAAATGCATGATGTTGGATCGGCTGAAGGCGGCAGCGATGTTCATCCTCGACCCGCCGTGGACTCGTGACGGTCCCGAGACGTTCACTATGGCGGTTCCCGAGGCGCACACGACGTTCAAGCGGGGCAGCGTCGGCTGGGCGAAGCGCCCGCCCGCGGTCGTTCGATGTTCCTCCTGTCGACACTCGTTCACTCACGAGTTTGCCAACGACTTCCTCGACTGTCCGAACTGTACCATGGAGCGCTCCCCCGAGGAGTTCGACGAGTTCGAACTGATCGCGCTCGTCTGTCCACACTGCCAGCGGCGGTTGGACCACGGCATCCGCCATCCCGAGATGATGGACGTGCCCGAGTTCGCGTCCTGCACCGAGTGTCAGTACCACTGGGAGTACCAACACGACTACGAGCTGTAGCGGGACGTATCCGAGTCGCTTTTTGCCCTGCTCAGCCTAACGAAATCGTGACTTACTCGAACAAACCACCGGGCCCAATCGCGGACCGGACCTTCGACGTCGGTCTCTGGGTCGGCGCCGCCGGGGGAGTCGCCTGCGTCGCGCTCCTCTACTGGGCCAACGTGCTCTCCGTGACGGACCCGCTTCACACGACGGTGACCCTCGTGCTCTTTCCGGTGTACGTCCTCTCGGTCGCGGTGTTTCTTGGTTTATGGTTGGGCTACGATACCGACGAGACCAACCTCACGCGGGTGATGGTCGAAGACGAGTCCGACGAGTCCGATAGGTCCTAACGGAACGCTCGAGTGCGTGACGCGCCGCTGCGGCGCCGTGACGGTCAAAAAGAAGCGAAACGAGGCTGCTTCCGACGCGCTACGAGGTGAACCGCGGACGATCAGTCGCCCGGTTCACCCTCCCCGCTCGTGATGTCGGTAACGACCTCGCCGCCCTCTCTCTCGATGACGACTTCGCCCTCCTCGGCCATCTCCTGGACGCGCTCCTGGAACTCCTTCGATTCGAGGATCTGGTACTCGGTGTCCAGTCCCTTCTTGATCGCGTACATCATGAACACGAGGATGAACGCGAACGGTAAGCCGGTCGAGATGGCCGCGGCTTGGAGCGCGGCTAGCCCCTGCGAGCCGCCGGCGATGAGCAGCGTCGAGGCGACGACGCCCTCGGTGACGGCCCAGAAGACGCGCATCGCGACGGGCGCGTCGTGCTTGCCGCCCGAGGTCAGGTGATCGATGACCAGCGACCCCGAGTCCGACGACGTGATGAAGAACGTCGCCACGAGGAGCACCGAGAGCGAGGACAGGATTATCGTCCCGGGCAGTTGCTGGAGCATCGAGAACAGGGCGACTGCTCTCGGCACCTGCACTCCTTCCGCGAACATCGCGGCGCTCACGGCACCGCTGGACAGCTCGATGCTGAGTGCGCTCCCGCCGAGGGCCGCGAACCAGAGCACCGAGAACAGCACCGGCAGGATGAGCACCCCGCTGATGAACTCACGGACGGTGCGCCCCTTCGAGATCCGGGCGATGAACATCCCCACGAACGGCGACCAGGCGATCCACCACGCCCAGTAGAACACGGTCCAGTCGACGAGGAACAGTCCCGCGCCGTCTCCGCCGGGACCGTAGTAGGCCGACCCCTGGAAGTACGGCTCGGTGACCGCACCCGCGTAGAACGCGAGGTCGAAGAAGTTTCCGAAGTACTGTCCGAGCCCCTGCGGGATCATCTCGAAGATGAACAGGGTGGGACCGAGGACGATGACCGCCGTCAGCAACGTGAACATCAAGAAGAGGTTCAGATTGCTGAGCCGCCGGACGCCGCCGTCGAGTCCCGCCGCGACCGATAACACGGCGACCGCGGTCACGCCGGCGATGATCGCGACCTGGACGGGCGTTCCGAACGGGACCGCGGGCGCCGCACCGACGTTTCCGCCGAGGAAATTGAGTCCGGCGTTTATCTGTTGGGCCCCCAACCCGAGAGAGGTCGTCAGCCCGAACAACGTCGCGAACACGGTCAGGATGTCGATGATGTGGCCGGGCCACCCGTAGATGCGTTCACCCAGAACCGGCCAGAAGATCGACCGGAAGGTCAACGGCAGACCGCGGTTGAACGAGAAGAACGCCAGCGACAGTCCCACGAGCGCGTATATCGCCCACGGGTGGAAACCCCAGTGGTATAACGAGACTGCCATAGCCACCTGCGCCGAAGCCTGCGACGCGCTCTCTGCACCCAAGTGCGGGTCGAAGAAGTGCCAGACCGGCTCCGCGACGCCGAAGAACATGAGGCCGATCCCCATCCCGGCGCTGAACAGCATCGCGACCCATGAGATGTCGCTGAACTCCTTGTCAGCGTTGACTCCCCCGAGCCTGATCTTTCCGTACTTGCTCAGGGCGAGGTACACCATGAACACGATGAACACGTTCGCGACCAGGATGAAGAACCAACCGAAGACCTCCGAGATACCGGTCCGTACGTCGTTGTAGAGCGTACTCGCTTGGTCCGGGAACGCCAGTGATAATCCAATGAACGCGACGATCACCAACGCCGAGATGCTGAACACCTGCGGGTGGACGTCGAGGACCTTCGTGTCCCCGATGCTGAACTGCTTGTTCGTGTCGCCCGGCTCACGGTCGGTATCCGCGTTGAACAGCTCTACCTGGAGGCCTTCACCACCGAATCCTCCGTCATCTTCGCTATCACTCATACGATACCTCCCTCGTAATCGTGGTACGTCGCCGTTTGTTCGTCATGATTTGGATCGTTATCTTCGGTCTGGTTGTGCTGTACACGCATCATACGCGTTATCCATACGCATGAGTGGTGTTGACACGTAAGGTGGCTTGGCCGTACCCGTAAGTATGCTTCGGATAATATAAATAAAAAGGAACTTGTTGTTTCGAACAACAGTATCCGCTCCGAGCAACACATACTGTCGGTTTACGTGCATTTCGTGGTTCGGACTCAGTCCGCACGGATCGGGATCACCCGAGGAGACGCCGCCGCGTGAGCCCTCTCGGACTCGATTTCGACGCGCTCACCGCGGTCATCGGTAGGTATCGAGCAGGCCGTGATGCGTCGCTCCGCGGAGTGGTCCCGCCGTCTCGCCGCGAACGCGCTCCGGCGGAACGGTAACCCGATCGCGTCAGTAGTAGTCCCACTCGTCGTCCGGGTTGCCCTCGGTGACCTCGTCGGAATCGGTCGCTTTCTCCGGAGCGACTTCCTGGGGATCACGCATGCCGTCGCCCTTGACCGATCGGTAGATGAAGACGCCGAAGGAGACGAGCCCGCCGAGAAGCAGGAGTCCCCCCGCGATAACCGCGAGAGTGAACGCCCCGCTGAGGAGGTCGGACGATATCTGTACGACGATCATGTCCATACGACGCCCTAGGGGTTGCAGCCTGAAGAGTATTACAAACGATCGGAGCGGGATCCATGTCCGAATAAAACGGAAGCGTCGCTCTCGGGAGCGTCAGGGCCGGCCCGTGCGATGGCGCGGTCGTCCCGTTCGGATCCCGTCGCGTCGATGACTCACTTGGCACCCTTCCCGACGATCGTCACCGGGACGTCCGACATCCGTGCGACCTTCTCGGCGGTACTCCCGATGTACTTGCTTATCGCGCCCCGTCCCTGCTTGCCCGTTACGATGAGATCGATGTCGTTGTTCTCGGCGTACTCCACGATCTCGGCGGCGACGTTACCGGTTCGGACCACGCCGGTCCCGTCGAGGCCGCGATCCGCCGCCCGATCGACGACGCCAGTGACCGTCTCCTCGCCGTACTGCTTGTACTCCTCCATCTCGTCGTCGCCCAGCCCGACGGTCAGAATGTAGGTCGCCTCCGTTTCGACCACGTACACCGAGTGCACGTGTGAGCCGAGCGACTCCGCCAAGTCGAGCCCCTTGCTAACGGATGCCTCCGACTGTTCGCTTCCGTCGGTAGCGATGAGAATGTTCTCGAACATAGGTGCGAACTGATATCACTCAGTACAAATGAAATAGGTTCGGGTATAACACATCCCAGACATGTTGTGCAATACGCGACTCGACTGGGGCCGCTCGGCGTCCGATCGGGGCCGCAGGGCGGGTCGATACGGGGCATCCCCCGATCAGCCCGTTCGGACCCGTCCTGCGCCCCCGAAGTGTTCTTTCACTTATTGGTCTCCCTGATATAGATCGAGAACGCGGTGAACACGAAGAGGGTGCCGGCGACGACCGGGCGCTGCGCGAACAACGTGACGAAGGCACCCACTGCGAGCAGGACCGCGAGAACGGTGGCTCCCTTCGGGACGAGGTCGTCCATCGTCTGCAGTACGTCGTGCGGGTCGTTTATACGTTCCGCAGCCCGGAACGGCCTCCGGCTCCCGGTGAAGAGGCGGGGAAACGCGGTGGCCGCAGGGCGACCCCGGTTCGGACCCCGTCGACGGATCTCGCGACAGTCGCGCCGCCGTCGAGCCCAGCGGCCCGCTCCCGGGAGACGGATCGGGGGACGAGCTACGTCTCGTCCGACGATTCGCGGTGGTCCCACCACAGCCCGAATCCGCCGAGGACCGCGGCGAACACACCGAATACCACCTCGAACAGCGATCCCGTGACCGCGCCCGAGACCGCGAAGACGACCCCACCGACGCACATGAACCCGCGGATCAGCGTTCGGAACTCTACTGACATTCCCTCTGGCCGCCTTGGCGTACCACGACCACGCTCCTAAGCGCTTCGGCCGTGTCGACCTACTCCGCCGAGCGGTCGATTCGGTCGGTCCCCGCGTTCTGCGTCGCCAGTCGGACCGCGTCGTCCGCCGCCGCCTCGATGTCGGTCGCGCGGCGCTCCGTCTCCGCGCGGAACGACTCGTCGTCGGCCGACGCGGCGTTGATCCGCGCGGTGAAGAGCGCGCTCCGGAGCGCGGCGTCGACGAAGGACGCGCCGATCCCGGCGTCGACGACGACGGGACGGTCCGCCACCCCGGTCACGACCGTCGCCGTCTCGAGCACGGCCAGACAGGTCTCGGCGAGCGCGAGCGGCACCTCCGTCGCTCGTTCGTCCATCGTCGGATCCTCTTCGACGCCGTCCGCGCCGAACACCGCCTCGACGACCGCCGCGTCCGCCTCCGCGAGCGTCAACAGGCGCTCCCGATCCGACTCGAGCGTCCGCCGGAGCTCGGCGAGGTCGGCGTCGGTGTTCACCTCCGCCTCCCGCAGGTGGATACAGACCATCTCACAGAGCGCCGTCCCCATCGCCCCGACGACGCCGCCGACGGTGCCGCTGGCCGGCGACACCGACGCCGACGCGACGTCGGAGAGGAGGTCGGCGACCGACTGGGTCTCGTCGTTCATACCCGATCGAGGAGACAGAGACTAATCAAAACCCCCACTCGGCGACGCGGCGTCACGCGTCCGACCGGTGGTTGACCACGTCGACCTCGTACCCCTCCGCGGCGATGCCGTCGACGATGTCGGCCGCGTGCTCCGCGCCGCTCGTCTCGACGTCGAAGACGAGGTACGCCTCCCCGACGTCGAGGTCGTCGACCGATCGGTCGTGTCTAACGTCGTGGATGTTGGCGTCCCAGTCGGCGATGACGCCGGATATCTCCTCCAGCCGTCCGGGTCGGTCGTCGATCCGGACGCGGATACGGAGGATCTGCTTCCGGGCCGCCAGCGCGTAGATGAGCACCGTCCGGAGCTGCGTCATGTCCAGGTTCCCGCCACAGAGCAGCGGCATCACCGTCTCGCCGCTGACGTCGAGGTCGTCGCTCAGGATGGCCGCCACCGAGGCGGCCCCGGACCCCTCGACGACCTGTTTGGCCCGCTCCATCAACAGCAGTATCGCCCGGGCGATCTCGGTGTCGGTGACGGTGACGACCTCGTCGACGTTCTGCTGGATCATCCGGAGCGTCGTCTCGGAGATGCCGCCGGTCGCGATCCCGTCGGCGATGGTGTCGACCTCCTCCAGCGTCACCGGGAACCCCTTGTCCAGGCTCTCGTGGACCGTCTCGGCGCCGGTGGCCTGCACGCCGACGACCCTCGTCTCCGGCGACAGGTGTTTGATCGCCGTCGAGACGCCGCTTATCAACCCGCCGCCGCCGATGGGGACGACGACGGTGTCGACGTTCGGCAGGTCGTGGTACATCTCGATCCCGAGGGTCCCTTGTCCCGCGATGATGTCGACGTCGTCGTACGCGTGGACGAACCCCGCGTCGGTGCCCTCGACGGCCGACTGGGCGTGTGCCATCGTCTCCTGGAAGTCCCGGCCGACGAGTTCGACGGTCGCGCCGTAGCCCCGGGTCGCTTCGACCTTCGCCTGCGGGGCGTTCTCCGGCATGAAGACCGTCGACTCCGCCCCGCACCTCGTGGCCGCGAGCGCGACCCCCTGCGCGTGGTTCCCGGCGCTCGCGGCGACGAACGAGTCGACGCCCGCCTCGACCTCGTTGCGGATTTTGTTGTACGCGCCCCTCGTCTTGAACGAGCCGGTCCACTGGAGGTGTTCCATCTTGAGGTACACCTCCCCACCGACGAACTCGTCGAGCGACGAACTCCGCTCGATCGGCGTCTGCTTGACGACGGTGTCGTCGTCAAGCCGGTCGCGGGCCCGCTCGATGTCCGCGTACGTGACGGGGAGGTCGTCTGAGTTCGTGCTGGTCATCGGGCGAACTGGACGGTCGGGTCCGTGATACTGGCGCTCATCGGAGGATCTTGTCTCGTTCGGCGTCGAAGAGCGGTTCGCCGCGCACCGTCGCGTCGTACGTCTCGCCCTCACAGCGTATCTGCACGGACGTGCCGGCCTCGGCGTACTCGTCGGGGAGGTACGTGTAGGCGACGGACTCGCCGATCGAGTAGCCGTAATCGCCCGCCTGAACGTACCCCTGGGCCTCACCGTCGATCATGACGGGCCGTCCGCTCAGCATGACGTCCGTCGAGTCGTCGAGCGTGAGGGGGACGATCCGGTCGTCGATGCCGTCCTCACGGGCCGCCTGCAGCGCCTCCCTGCCGACGAAGTCGGTGTCCATGTCCACGGCGAACGGGAGCCCGGCCTCGTAGGGGTTCGAGTCGGTGTCGATGTCGGTTCCCCACAGTCGGAATCCCTTCTCGAGGCGCATCGACTCCAAGGCGCCCCCGCCCATCGGCCGCACGTCGAGGTCCCGGCCGGCCTCGGACAGCGTCTCCCAGAGCCGCTGCCCGTACTCGCTCGGCGCCCACAGCTCCCAGCCGAGCTCACCGACGTAGGAGACCCGCAGCGCGACGACCGGCACCTCGCCGACGTAGATCTGCTTGGCCGTGAAGTAGCCGAAGTCCTCGTCGCTGACGTCGGCGTTCGTACACCGCTGAAGCAGGAGCCTGGACTTCGGGCCCCACAGGCCGATCGTCGACCGGGCGCTCTCCTCGATAGTAACCGACACCGTCTCCGGGGCGTGGTCCTCCAGCCAGCCGCCGTGGATGCCCGGCGAGTTGCCGCCGCCGGTCGTGACCATGTACTCCTCGCTGTCGAGTCGGACGACCGTCACGTCCGCGAGGATGTTGCCGCCCTCGTTCAGCAGCAGCGAGTACCGGACCTGTCCGTCCTCGATGTCGACGTCGTTGCTGCACATCCGCTGGAGGAACTCACCGGCGCCGTCGCCCTCCACCATGATGGAGCTGAACGTCGTCATATCGAACATCGATACCTTCTCGCGGGTGTGAAGGTGTTCCGCGCCCTCTATCGCCGACCGGTTGATCCCCTGCCAGCCGTCCTGCTCGGGGATCCGGTCGGCGTAGCGGTCGACGAGGTCGGCGTTGGACTCGTACCACTGCGGCGTCTCCCAGCCCCCGGACTGGTAGAACTCCGCCCCGAGAGCCTGCTGTTGGGCGTAGAAGGGGCTCGTCCGCAGCCCGCGGTGGTCGTCGGGTTGCCACCGCGGTTCGACGTTCATGTACACCTGCTCGTAGCGGGTGTCTCCCCGGTCGACGAAGTAGTCCTTCTCGCCGGCGTGGGGTTCGAACCGTCGCACGTGGATGCCGCCGGTGTCGACGGGACCCGACGGGAGCCGCGGGACGCCGTTCTCCATCCACTCGGCGATGATGCGGCCGTAGCCGCCCGAGTGGGTCCACCAGATGGCCAGCCCGGACCAGAGGCCGTCGACTTCGGTCGGGCCGACCGCGGGCATCCCGTCCGGCGTGAACACGAAGATGCCGTTCTCCGTGGCGGCGTACTCGGCGTCGGCGGTCGCCGGCAGGAGTTCGTCGAACGCCTGCTTCGCCGACTTGTCGCGGTACCGATGAGTCGGCTTCGTCCAGTGTTCCTCGGTGAAGCCGCGGACCGACGCCTGACTCTCCTCGGTGTTCGTTCCCATCGCCTCCGGGTCGACGGACAGGGTCTCGTGGTTGTACGACCCCAGCCCGATCGCGTCGCCGTGGGTCCGGAAGTACAGCGAGTGGTCTTGATCGCGGCCGACCGGTCGGTGCGGCCCCTCGCTCATCTGCTCCTGGATGTCGCGGTTGCCGGGCACGTCGAGCCCCGACGTGTTCTCGCCGACGTTGCTGTCCGCGTCGGCCAGCTCCTCCATCGGTTCCGTGACCACGTACTGGTGCTCGACGGGCGCGATCGGGAGGTCCAGCCCCGCGAGCTGACCCGTCTGGTACCCCCAGTTGTTCGTCGCGATGACGCACCGATCGCACTCGATGCGGCCGTCGTCGGTGACGACCGCGCCGATCTCGCCGCCGGTGACCTCCATGTCCGTCACCTCGACGTTCCCGTAGAAGTCCGCGGAACTGTGTTCAACGTACCACTGGAGCGCGCTGATGCCGTCGACGCGGCCGTCGGTCGGCGAGTAGTAGCCGCCCAAGATCTCCTCTTCGTTCACCAGCGGGAGGTGTTCGGTCACCTCCTCGGGCGACAGTAGCTCGGGCTCCGGCAGGCCGTAGGCGGTCGCCCACTCGACGCGCCGGCGCAGGAAGTCCATCCGCTCCTCGCTCCGGGCCAGCTCGATGCCCCCGACCTCGTCGTACACGCCCGCGTCGGACAGCAGCCGGCTCGTGTAGTGGGCCGTCTTCGTCTGTATCTTCGACGGCGACGTCTGGAACATGATCCCGGGCGCGTGGACCGACGATCCGCCCGTGACGGGGAGCGGCCCCTGGTCGACGACGACCACGTCCTCGGCCCCGAGTTCGCTCAGGTGGTAGGCGACGCTGCAGCCGACGGCACCCGCGCCGATGACGACGGTCTTGGCCTTCGTGGGAGGCTTCGTGCTAGACATTAGTTCTCTCAAAGAATGGCCGTGTCCGTCTCATAAATACATCGGTAAATACGGGCGAAGAACGGTGAAACCGGTAGCGTGCGGCGGTATCGGGGTGTCCGGCGACGACCGGACCGTCTCACGTCCCCGGTGGCAAACCACAACGTGACAGCGATGGGAAACGATCTGTGACCCGACGGGGCACGACCCGGGATCCAGCGGTGCTCCGATCCCTCAGTCGACCAGCGGCTCCTCGCGGACGGTCGCGGCGTAGCGGTCGCCCTCGAAGAGCACGTCGACCTCGGTGCCCGGCTCGGCGTACTCCGGCGGCAGGTACGTGTACGCGACGCAGGCGCCGGCCGTGTAGCCGTACTCGGCGCTGTGGACGTAGCCGATCGCCTCGTCGCCATCAAGCACCGGTCGGTC
The DNA here is from genome assembly GCF_002252925.1 of Halorubrum sp. Ea8. Lineage (NCBI taxonomy): Archaea > Methanobacteriati > Methanobacteriota > Halobacteria > Halobacteriales > Haloferacaceae > Halorubrum > Halorubrum sp. Ea8. The sequence continues at coordinate 6,530 of NZ_NHPF01000147.1, read as the reverse complement.
GTCGAGGATCGTCGCGGTCTCGTCGTCGAGCGTCAGGCAGGCGACCTCGTGGCTGATGTTATCCCCGTCCGCGGCGGCGGCGACGGCCGCCTTGCCGATGAAGTCGGTGTCGAGGTCGACGGCCCACCCGAGGCCCGCCTCGTAGGGATTGTGCTCGGTGTGGAGGTCCTCGCCCCAGAGCCGGAACCCTTTCTCGATGCGGAGCGCGTTCAGCGCGCCGTTGCCGTACGGGCGAATGTCGTACTCTTTGCCGGCCTCGAGGACGTGCTCCCAGAGCTGCTCGCCGTACTCGGAGGGGGTGTAGAGCTCCCAGCCGAGCTCGCCCGCGTACGAGAGCCGCATCGCCCGCACCGGAACGTTGTTCACGAACGTCTCCTGGCTCGTGTAGAACGGGAAGGCCTCGTCGGAGAGGTCGGTGTCAATCACCTTCGAGAGGACCTTTCGAGCGTCGGGACCGGTACAGACCATCGCCGCGAGGTCGGACGTGACCTCGTTGACGACCACGTCGTCGGGGGAGTGGTTGCGGACCCATGCGACGTGGTTGTTCCCGACCTCCCTGCCGGTCGTCAACAGGAGATAGCGGTCGTCGTCGGTCCGGGTGACGGTGATGTCGGCCCGGACGCCCCCGCCCTCGTTACACAGCAGCGTGTACGTGATGTCGCCGACGTCGAGGTCGATCGCGTTCGTACAGAGGCGCCCGAGGAACGCCTCGGCGTCGCTGCCGATGACCTCGATCTTGTTGAACGAGGTCATGTCGTGGAGCCCGACGGCGTCGCGGACGTGCAGGGCCTCCGCGCCCTCGATCGGCGACCAGTACTTCCCCTCCCAGCCGTCGCGGTCGGGGATCCGGTCGGCGTACCGGTCGACGAGGTCGGCGTTGGACTCGAACCACTGCGGTTCCTCCCAGCCCGCCTCGGCCCACAGCTCCGCGCCCATCTCCTTGTGGGTGTGGTACATCGGCGTCCGCCGGATGTCCCGCTGTTTGTCCGTCCAGACCCACTTGGGGTGCATGACGTTGTAGACGATGCGGTACTCCTCGGCGCCGATGTCGCGGGCGAAGTCCCACGACCCCTCGTGGGCGTCGAACCGGTTCACGTCGCTGTCCGCGAGGTCGATCGGGCCGTCGTCGAGCCGCGGGACCCCGTTCACCATCCACTCCGCCAGCGCCTTTCCGGCGCCCCCGGCGTGGGTCACCCAGATCGCTGCCGCGGTCCAGAGCCCGTCGCACTCTTGGACCGGACCCATGACCGGCAGGCCGTTCGGCGATTCGGCGAACATCCCGTTGTACTTGAACTCGAGCTCCTTCCCCTCTGTCGCCGGCAGCAGCTCGTCGCTGGCCTGCCGGGGGGACTTGTGCGGTCGGTCCGGGTGGGTCGCGTTGTTCATGTGCTGGTCGGTGAACTCGTGGACCGATCCCTGCTCGCCGTCCGGATCGTTGCCGCCGAGCTCCATCGGATCCGGCACGATCGGTTCGTGGTTGTACGAGCCGATGCCGTAGGAATCGCCGTGGGTCCGGAAGTACATCGCGTTGTCCTGATCGCGCAGGATCGGACGGTCCGGCCCGACGAGCAACCGTTTCGCCTTCTCGCCGGAGACGTTGCGGTAGTTCTCGAACAGCGGGTGGTTCGCGACGTCGACGGCGGCGTCGCCCAGTTCGTCGAGCGACTCCGTCATCGTGTACTGGTGTTCGACCGGCGTCACGGGCAGGTGGACGCCGAGCTTCTCGCCGAGCTGCCGCGCCCAGATGTTCGTCGCGACGACGACGTCGTCGCACTCGATGGTGCCGTTCTCGGTGACGACCGATTGAACCCCGCCGTCGGCCGTTTCGACGTCCTCCGTGCGCGTGTGCGGAACGAACGTCGCCCCCCGGTCTATCGCGGCCCGCGCCAGCGCGTCGCAGGCGATGACGCCGGAGACCTGCCCGTCGGTCGGCGAGTAGTAGCCGCCGAGGATGCGCTCCTCGTCGACCAGCGGGAGGTGCTCGGTCACTTCTTCGGGGGAGAGCAGCTGCGGATCCGGGATCCCCCACGCCTTCGCCGCCTCCACCCGCCGCTGGAGGAACGCCATTCGCTCCTCGCTGCGGGCGACCTCGATGCCGCCCGTCTCGTTGTACGCCTGCTTGCCGTCGGCGCCCTCGAGCTCCGAGTAGAGCTCTCGGCTGTAGTCGGCGAACTGGCTGAGCGTCTTCGGCTCCGCGGTCTGGAACATGATCCCCGGCGCGTGCGTCGAAGACCCGCCGGTGGTCGGCATCGGGCCCTGATCGACGACCACGACGTCCTCCCGACCGAGTTTCGTGAGCTGGTACGCGACGTTGCAGCCGACGATTCCGGCACCGATGACGACGGTGTCGGCCTGCGTCGGCAGGCTTTCTGTGGGCTGCATAAATACGACTGTATCTCGCTATGGCGGCGGAATATAATTGTCGCATAGGCCGTCTTTGGGGCCCGTTTCCCCTCAACCCGTCCGGCTCCTGTCAGAATGTGGTTTCGCGGCCGTCGCCCGCCTCGCTCGAGTCGTCTGGTGTCCCATCTCGGCGTCCGTCGCGTTGGCGTTCGATGTCCGTCGCGTCCCTCCCGGTTCCCGTGGCGATCGGTCGCGACGGTCCGCGAGGGGATCACGGCCCCTCGACGAACGAGGGTGAGCCCGGGGCTTTTGCCCCTGTACCGCCGGGTCAGACCATGGAGTACGAGCCGGTAACTCATACGACGACCGACCGCCGCCTCAGCCGACATCCCTCCGGCGCGACCGTCGACGCAACGGTCCACCGGTACGCGGGGGGCAGCGGGCCGACCGTCTACCTGCAGGCGGCACAACACGGTATCGAACTCAACGGGCCGGTCACGTTGCGGCACCTCCACGAGCGGCTCATCGAGGCTGACCTCGCGGGCACCGTCGTCGCCGTGCCGGTGGCGAACCCGCTGGCCTTCGATCACCGGTCGTACGTCACGCCGACGGCGTACGACGCGCGGAACGCGAACCTGAATCGGGTCTGGCCGGGCGACGAGACCGGCAGCTTCCAGGACCGGGTGGCCGCCCGGCTCTGGGAGCTGGTGACCGACGCCGACGCGGTCGTCGACCTCCACACCGGGACGCCGGACATGCTGGCACACGTCAGGTTCGGAGAGGGCTCCGACGCGCGCGGGCTCGCGAGGGCCTTCGGGACGGAGTACCTGCTCGCCGACCCGGACGAGGGGCCCACCGGGATGCTCCGGGACGCCGCGGAGCGCGTCGGGATCCCGGCGATCACCGCGGAGCTATCGAACAGTCGAACGGTCGATCGGTCGGCCGTCGAAACCGGCGTTAGCGGCGTCATGAACGTACTCCGGGAGATGCGGGTCCTCGAGGGAGAACCGTCCGCACCGGCGGTTCAGACCGTGCTCCGGAACAGTCTCGAACACACCATCGCCGAGGAGTCGGGGTTGTTTGAGCCCCGACGGTCGGTCGGGGTCGGCGACCGTCTCGAGGCGGGCGACGCGCTGGGTGCGGTGTACCGTCCGACCTCGTTCGAACGCCTCGGGACCGTCACCGTCTCCGAGGCCGGCGTCGTCTACTCGTTGGCTCGCGGGGTCGTCGTCGAGGGGGAGCGTCTCGCGGCGGTCGCGACCCGCGGGTGAGACTCGGCGAACAGGCGTCGACACCACGTGCCGCCGGTTTAAAGAGCTTCACGTATTCGATTATTATATTAAACGGGTTCAGTATTCCCCACGCACGCTTATTGTACGTTATGTCATAGAATAGCATTGTCATGGGGCTCCAGACCACCTTCGACGTCCTCTCGACGCTCGTCGGGAACCAGCAGTCGCGCGGCAGGTCGGTCCGGAACGTCGAGGCGACGACGGACGGCTCCACGCTCCGCGTCGATATGGAGGTGCTGGTGCCTCTCCGCTCGACGCCGACTGACGAGACGGACCGGGAGCCGACCGTGGAGGCCACGTCGCTCACCGACGACGGCGGGCTCGCGGTCGAGTTGACGGTGCCGGAGCTGGTTCCGCTCCCGACATCGACGGCGGCGACCGTCGAGGTGAGCGGACGAACGGTCGAGGTCACGCACGGGGCGCTCGAAGTGGCCCTCGACCTGACCATCGATCCTCCAGCCGCCGGGCCTGCGGAATCGGAGGGTAGTGTGACGGGCGACGCCGTCACAGACGGCAACGGCGGATCGATGGTCGAACACGCTCGCCGTGAGGCCGTCACCGACGCCGTCGGCGATGTCGAACCGGCAGAGAGTAACCCGTCCGAGACTGATCCGGTCGGGAGTGATCCGGCCGGTGGTGACCCGTCCGAGAGTGACCCGTCCGAGAGTGACCTGTCCGAGAGTGGCCCGTCCGAGAGTGACCTGTCCGAGAGTGGCCCGAGTGACGGCGTGGAGGCGGTCCGCGACGAGTCGATGCCGCCGTACGAGGACGTCGATTACCTCCGGGCGCTCTACGCGGAGTGCGATACGTTCTCCGAGATGCGGGACGCGATCGCGATGGACGTCTCCGCCGAGACGGTCCGGCGGTACATGATCGACGCCGGGGTCCACGAGCCGACCGCCTACGAGACGGCGACCACAGACGGGCGGACCGATCAGGGGACGGCGGACGGACCGTCGGAACGGGATGAGGCGTCCGAACGGGACGGGTCCCCCGTGGAGTCTTCCTCCGTGGAACCGTCCACGGAGGAGGACTCGCGGCGGTCGTTCCCCGACGCCAAACTCGTCGCCGACGGTATCGGCCTGCCGGACGACGTCGAGATCGGAGATGTCATCGAGTCGGTCGTGCGGTCGTCGACCGTCTACGAGGTCAGACGGGACCTCGACCTTGACGACGGCTACGCCCGGGAACTGCTGGACCAACTCGACCTCCTAGACCTCGTGATGTGCCGCCTCTCTAAAGCCCCCGACAGGGAGGTTACCTACGAAGAGGCCGCCGCACGCGTTCGGCAGTGTACGACCGCGAGCGGATGACGCTGCGACCCGATTCAAGCCGCGATCGGACGGCGCTACGCGGCGATCCGGGCGTCGAACGAGTAATGGTAACGACTACCATTTAAACTGGTTGACTGGGGAACCCACAGATGGAAATAGGTCTACCACTTACGTATGAACAGTAATGTCGGCTGGAACGCAAGCGATCAAGCGGAGTGACGGCGTCGGAGCGCTTCTCACTGACGCACGATTCGAACTGATGCCGTTCGAGAGCTTCGAGGACGAGATCCGGCACCTGCCGGACGACGCGACGATCGCCGTCACCACGTCTCCGCAGCTCGGGATCGACACCACGGTCGAGCGCACCGAGCAGGCGGCCGCACTCGGATACGACGTCTCGCCGCACATCGCCGCGCGCTACGTCGAGGATCGCGACCACCTCGATGAGATCGCCGAGCGCCTCACCGACGCCGGCGTGACGGACATCTTCGTGCCGGGCGGCGACCGCGAGGAGCCCGCCGGCGAGTTCGAGTCCGCACACGACCTGTTGGTCGCTCTCGACGAGTTGGGCCACTCCTTCGACGAGGTCGGCATCACCGGATATCCCGAGGGACACGACTTCCTCGACGCGGAGGCCCTGTCCGACGCGATGGCGAAGAAAAGCCCGTACGCGACCTACCTCGTCACACAGCTCTGTTACGACCCCGACGCCGTGCTCGAGTGGATCGACGACATCCGCGACGACGGCGTCGACCTCCCCGTCGAGGTCGGCATCCCGGGCGTGATGAACTACCAGCGCCTGATGCAGATCTCACAGAAGGTCGGCGTCGGCGACTCGATCAAGTTCCTTCGGAAGACGACCGGCATACTCGGCTTTGTAAGGCAGCTCGTCGGATCGCGGGGGGTGTACAAGCCCGACGACCTCATCGACGGGCTCGCGCCGTACGCGGACGACGATCACTACAAGATCAGGGGGATCCACATCTACACGTTCAACCAAACGCCGGACACCGAATCGTGGCGCACTGAACGGCTCGGCCGATAGCGGTTCTCGTCCGTGGCCGTCGTTCGTTTGATCCCCGCTACGTCGTTCGTTTGACTCCCGCTAGCGTAATTGCTGTCCGCGTCGAGTGACCTCACCGGACGGACGCGTGACGAGTAGCGTTTCGAACGAGGAGTTCCCGGAGAGCGGTCGACGGGCCGGGGAACGCGAGGACGTGACCGCTCGTCGGCGCTCAAAACCAGAGGAACAGGGATCCGAACCGGTAGGGGGTCGACACGAACGAGATGACGAACACGAGTAGGGCGAGGAGGAATGCGACTCCAGCGAGCCTGACGAACAACAGTGACAGGAACGGGAGCAGTAGCACGGCCGTCATCAGGATGATAACGGCCATCAACAGCGCGAGGGCGACCCGAAGCCCCTTGGACTTCGGGTTGAAATAGCAGCTCGGACAGGTATCGTGCCCGCTCTCTACCTCGTGTCCGCATCGTTTGCAGTTCTGCGCTCCGCCGATGAGTGATGACATGATCTTCCGCTCCGGTTCCCGCCGGATATGAAAATGTGGAGGCAACCGCGCATAAACCTTTGTGCGGACGGGACCGCCGTGTTAAGTTAAGA
>NZ_NHPF01000065.1:0-51642 GCF_002252925.1 Halorubrum sp. Ea8 | reverse complement strand
GGCTTTGGAGGCCTTCACCGCGGTAGCGTCGATCACTTATAAAAATCTGACAGCGACACCACGATCGGGTTTATAAATGACTTCTCTCACGACGCACTACACTCACTCCCGCAATCGCTCGCTGCCGTGTCCGTATCGACCGCAACCGAGACGGAGCGTCACCCGACGAAGACCACAACTGACCCCCTCGGCTACTCGCCGCCGTCCGTTCCGTCCCCGACGAACTCCATTCCAGTGATCTCGAACCGCGCCCCCCCGGCGGCGCTCTCCGTCACGGCGACCTCCCAGCCGTGCGCCGAGACGACCTGCTGGATGATCGTCAGCCCCAGCCCGGTGCCGGACGCGCCGGTGGTGTAGCCGTCGACGAACACCTCGTCGCGCTCGGCCTCCGGGATCCCCGCGCCGTCGTCCTCGACGTAGATCCCCGACCCGTCCGCGAGGTCGCCGACTCGGATCGCCACGCCGTCGCCGCCGTGCTCGACACTGTTCCGGAACAGGTTCTCGAACACCTGCAGGAGGCGGCTCCAGTCGCCGAGGGCGACCCGGTCGGTGTCGACCGCCAGCGTCGCGTCGCCGGTGGTCACGAACGACCAGGACTCGCGGGCGAGCGCCGCGAGGTCGACCTCCTCGCGCCCCCCGATCGCCTGTCCCTCGCGGGTGAGGAAGAGCAGGTCGTCGATCAGCGACTCCATCCGGTCGACCGCGTCGCGGCACCGCTCGAAGTGCTCCGGATCGCCGGTCTCCTCCGCCAGATCGAGGTAGCCGTCGACGATTCCGAGCGGGTTCCGGACGTCGTGCGAGACGACGCGGGAGAACTCCTCCAGCTGGTCGCGCTGCCGCTGCATGCGTTCGGTCGCCTGCTTCCGGAACAGCTCGTAGCCGACCCACTGGGCCAACAGCTCCACGAACGTCTCCTCGTCCTCGGAGAAGGGACGGTCCCTCGCGTCCGTGTCGGCGAAACAGAAGGTCCCGTACACCTCGCGGTTGACCACGACCTTCGCGCCGATGTACGCCTCCAGCCCGAACTCCTCGTAGGCGGCGTCGCTCTCCCACCCCTCCACGCGGGCGTGCTGGACCGTCAGCGCGCCGTCCATGTCCACGGTCCGCCTGCAGTACGCCTTCGACAGCGGGCAGCTCCGCCCGGCCTGAAGCAGCTCGTGATCGCCGCGCGCGTCCACGATGACCTGCGTCTCGCCGTCGATCTCGGTGAGGAAGCCGGTCTCCACGTCGAGGTACGCGCGACCGAGATCCAGCAGGTCCGGGAGCTTCTCCTCGAAGGGACGCTCCTGGTCGGCTGTGATCCGGTACATGCGGCGGAGGGCGTCTCCCTCGGACAGTGCGTCACTCATCGTCGATCACGACCGCGATGTGTTATCCCCGTCTTCTCTCGGCTTAAACCGGACGGTGCCGGCCCGGGCGTTCGAGTTAAACCGGACGGTGCCACCCGGGCGTTCGTCGAATCCGGCCGGACCGACCGAAGCCGTCGGATACATGGGTCTCGCACGGTTGCTATCCCCATGGCTGCCGACGACCGCAACGCCTTCGAAGTGTACCGGGACCGGGTCGACCGTCCGCTCCTCCGGCTGTTCCGGGAGTACGGCGCCGGCGAGGCCCACTGGCTCGTGATCGGGATGGCCGCCAACGTCGTCGCCCGCGTCGCCGGACTGGTCCCGCCGGTCGTGCTCGGCGTCGCCATCGACGCCGTGTTCACGGGCGACGGCCCCTACACCCTCCCGATCGTCCCCGACGCGTGGCTCCCGACCGCGGGGCCGGCGCAGTTCCGCCTCTCGGTCGTCCTCATCGTCGGCTCCTTCCTCGTCACCGGCGTCTTCACGTGGATCTACGGGATCGCCGCGAACAACTTCGCGCACCGCGTGATGCACGCGGTTCGAACCGACTCCTTCGACCGGATGCAGCGGCTCGACATGACCTTCTTCGACGACAAGCAGACGGGCGAGGTGATGAGCGTCCTCAACAACGACGCCTCCAACCTCGAGGTCTTCCTCGACAACGCCCTCCAGAACTCGGCGCGGCTCGGCGTGATGGTCGCCAGCATCGCCGGCGTCCTCTTCTACTACAACTGGGAGCTCGCCTTAATCACCCTCTCGGCGATTCCCCTGATGATCCTCTTCACGCTCTGGTTCATGCGGGCCGTGGAGCCGCGGTACGTCGCCCAGCGCTCCGTGGTCGGCGACCTCAACACCGCTCTGGAGAACGCGCTCTCGGGCGTCGAGCTGGTGAAGACCTCCAACACCGAGCCGTACGAGAGCGAGCGCGTCGAGACGGCCTCCCACCAGTACTTCGAGCGGACGATGTCGATCCTCCGACTCAACTACGTCTACCGCCCCGGGATGGAGCTGTTCGCCGGCCTCGCGTTCGCCGCCACATTCGCGGTCGGCGGCTACTGGCTCTCGGCCGGGCCGCCGGGGCCGTTCACGACGACGCTCACGGTGGGGACGTTCGTCACGTTCGTCCTGCTCACCCAGCAGTTCGTCGCGCCGCTCGCCGAGGTGTCGAACATCATCGACCAGTACGAGAACGCGAAGGCGTCCTGCGAGCGCGTGTTCGGCCTCCGCGACATCCCGATCCGGATCACGGACGACAGCGACGCGGTCGCGCTCGGCGGCGAGAGCGGGAGCGCCCACGGAACCGACGGCGACGGAGGTCCCGGTGACGGCGACGCCCACACCCACGGCGGCGTCGCCGGCGCGGTCGAGTACGACGACGTCTCGTTCGCCTACCCCGAGAACGCGCTTGTCGACCCGGCCGACGCGGAGGAGGAGGTCATCACCGACGTCTCCTTCGCCGCCGATCCGGGCGACACCGTCGCCCTCGTGGGGCCGACCGGCGCCGGGAAGTCGACGCTCCTGAAGCTCCTCTTGCGCCTCTACGACGTCACCGACGGCGCGGTCCGGGTCGACGGGCACGACGTGCGCGACGTCGCCGTCGAGAGCCTGCGCTCCGCGGTCGGCTACGTCGCGCAGGACACCACGCTGTTCGACGGCACCATCGCCGAGAACGTCCGCTACGGCCGGTTCACGGGCGTCGACGACGACGTCGAGAGCGACGCGGTCCGCGAGCGGGTGATCGAGGCCGCCGAGGCCGCCGAGGCCCACGAGTTCATCGACTCGCTCCCGAACGGGTACGACACCCGGATCGGCGAGCAGGGCGTGAAGCTCTCGGGCGGCCAGCGCCAGCGCGTCGCCATCGCCCGCGTCGTCCTGCAGGACCCCGCCATCCTCATCCTCGACGAGGCGACCTCCGCTGTCGACACCGAGACGGAGATGCTGATCCAGCGCTCGCTCGACGAGCTCGCGGCCGACCGAACCACGTTCGTCATCGCGCACCGCCTCTCGACGGTGACCGACGCCGACACGACCCTCGTGTTGGAGGACGGGGAGGTCGTCGAGCGCGGGACCCACGACGACCTGCTGGCGGCCGACGGGCTCTACGCGAAGCTCTGGGGGGTGCAGGCCGGCGAGATCGAGGAGCTGCCGGAGGCGTTCGTCGACCGCGCCCGCGAGCGCCACGTCGACCGCGCGGTCGAGCGGGCGATCGGTCAGGAGGCGGTCGAGAGCGAGACGCTCGACGACTGAACAAAAAAAGCACGGTCGACCGAACCGATCGGGTGAGAGCTGCCGACCGCCTCAGTCGTCGCCTGACGCCTGCTCGGTCGGATCGCTGACGGCGCCCGGGACGGCCTCGGCCGGCTCCGGGGGCTCGTCGCGCACGTCGGCGCCCTTGCCCTCGGCGATGACGTCGGCGTACGCGTCGGGGAAGACGCGGACGAAGTCGTTCAGCGTCGCCGCCCAGTCGTCGAGCAGCTCGGCCGCGCGGTCGCTGCCGGTGTACGCGCGGTGGTTCTCCACGAGCCGGCGCAGCATGCGTTCGTCCGAGTCGTCGAGCGTGGCCGAGACGGAGACCATCCCGCGGTTCACGCGCTCGTCGAACCGGTCGTCGGGGTCGTGCACGTAGGCGACGCCGCCGGACATCCCGGCCGCGAAATTCCGGCCCGTGTCGCCGAGCACGGCGACGACGCCGCCGGTCATGTACTCGCAGCCGTGGTCGCCGACGCCCTCGACGACCGCCCGTACGCCGGAGTTGCGGACGCCGAACCGCTCGCCGGCGACGCCGTTGACGTACACCTCGCCGTCCGTGGCGCCGTAGAGGCCGACGTTGCCGGCGACGACGTTCTCGGCCGGGTCGTAGCCGGCCTCCTCGGGGGTGTTGACCACGATCCGACCGCCCGAGAGCCCCTTTCCGAGGTAGTCGTTGGCGGCGCCGGTCAGCTCGAGGGTGACGCCGGACGCGAGGAACGCGCCGAAGCTCTGGCCGGCGTAGCCGTCGAACCGGCAGCTGATGGTGTCGTCCGGGAGCCCGTCGCCGCCGTGTTCGCTGACGACGCGGTTCGAGAGCGTCGCGCCGACCGCGCGGTCGACGTTCTCCACGTCGCGGGTGAGCGCGACGGGCGCACCGTCCTCGATAGCCGGGGCCGCCTCGTCGATGAGGTCCCAGTCGAGCAGCGCCTCGATGTCGGCGTCGTCCTGCTCGCGCGTCTTGGTCCGGGCGTCGCCCGCGGGCTCGGCGATCACCGACGACAGGTCGAGGTGCTTCGCCTTCTCGTGGTCCGTCTCGCGCTGCGAGAGCAGCTCGGGGCGCCCGATGAACTCCTCGACCTCGGTGTAGCCGAGCTCCGCCATGAGTTCGCGGAGCTCCTGGGCGATGAACGTCATGTAGTTGATGACGTGGTCCGGCTGGCCGGGGAAGCGCTGGCGGAGGTCCTCCCGCTGGGTCGCGACGCCGACCGGACAGGTGTTCTCGTGGCACTGCCGGGCCATCACGCAGCCGGACGTGACGAGCGACGCCGTGCCGAACACGTACTCCTCCGCGCCCAGCGCGGCCGCGACCGCGACGTCGCGGCCGGTCTTGAGCCCGCCGTCCGCGGTGACGCGGATGCGGTCGCGCAGGCCGGTCGCGCGGAGCATCTGGTTCGTCTCGGCGAGCCCGAGCTCCCACGGGAGCCCCGCGTTCTTGATGGAGGTCTTCGGAGACGCGCCCGTCCCGCCGGAGTGCCCGGAGACGTGGACGACGTCCGCGTTCGCCTTCGCGACGCCCGCCGCGATGGTGCCGATGCCGGCCTCAGACACCAGCTTCACGTTGACGTCGGCGTCGGGGCTCGCGGCCTTCAAGTCGAAGATGAGCTGCTTGAGGTCCTCGATCGAGTAGATGTCGTGTTGCGGCGGCGGCGAGATGAGCCCGACGCCCGGCGTCGAACACCGGACGTGCGCGATCATCTCGTTGACCTTCTCGCCGGGGAGGTGGCCGCCCTCGCCGGGCTTGGACCCCTGCGCCATCTTGATCTGCAGCTCGTCCGCGCTCGCGAGGTAGTCGGCGGTGACGCCGAACCGGCCGGAGGCGACCTGCTTGACCGAACACGCCTTCTCGGTGCCGAACCGCTCCGGCGGCTCGCCGCCCTCGCCGGTGTTCGACTTCGCACCGATCCGGTTCATCGCGATCGCGTTGTTCTCGTGGGCCTCCGGCGAGATGCTCCCGAGGCTCATCGCGGCCGTCGAGAAGCGCTCGACGACCGACTCGACCGGCTCGACCTCGTCGACCGGCACCGGGTCGCGGTCCGACTCGAACTCGAGGAGTCCGCGAAGCGTCTGCAGCGCTTCGGACTGGTCGTTCACCAGCTCCGCGAACTCCTGATACTGCTCGTAGTCGCCGCCCCGGACCGCCTGCTGGAGCGTCCCGACCGTCTGCGGGTTCCAGCCGTGTTTGATCCCCGACGAGCGGTGCTCGTACTCGCCGGTGGTCTCCAGTTCGGGGTCGGCGCCGAACGCCATCGCGTGGCGCGTCCGGAGGTCGTCTTCGATCTCCCCGATCCCGATCCCCTCGGTGCGGATCTCGGTCCCCTCGAAGTACTCGCCGACGAACTCGGAGCTGAGTCCGACCGCCTCGAAGATCTGGGCGCCCTGGTACGACTCCATCGTCGAGATGCCCATCTTCGCCATCGTCTTGAGCAGCCCGTCCTCCAGAGCGCCCCGGTACGCCGCGAGCGCCTCCGCCTCGTCGGCCCCGTCGGGCCCCGCGACGACGTCGGAGATGGAGTCGTACGCGAGGTACGGGTCGACCGCGTCGGCGCCGTAGCCGACGAGCGTCGCGACGTGGTGTACCTCGTGCGGCTCGCCCGACTCGACGACGATGCCGGCGCGGTTCCGCAGCCCGTTCCGAACGAGGTGGTGGTGGGCCGCGCCGGTTGCCAGCAGGCTCGGGACGGCGAGCCGGTCGGGGCCGACCGCGCGGTCCGAGAGGACGACCACGTCGGTGCCGTCTCTGATCGCGGCCGCGACCTCGTTGCGGATCTCCGTCACGGCGGCGACGAGCGACGCCTCCCGATCGTACGTGATATCGACCGTCGCCGAGGAGAACGCCGGGCCCTCGCCGTCGACGGGCTCGCCGTCCAACGCCTTCAGCGCGGCCGTGTCGGCGTCGGTGAGTATCGGCGACTCCGAGACGATCTGCTCGGCGTGCTCGGGGGTCTCGTCGAGCAGGTTCCGCTGGTTCCCGATCCGGGTCTCCAGCGAGGTGACGAGCTCCTCGCGGATGTAGTCGATCGGCGGGTTCGACACCTGCGCGAACAGCTGCTTGAAATAGGTGAACAGGGGGCGGTCGACGTCGGCGAGCACCGACAGCGGCGTGTCGTCGCCCATCGACCCGACCGGATCCTTCCCGTCTTTCGCCATCGGTTCGACGAGGTGGTTCAGCGAGTCGGTGGTGTAGCCGAACGCGGCCTGGTGGGACCGGACGGTCATCTCGTCGTCGCTCTCGGCGTCGACTCCGCGTCCCTCGTCGCTCTCGACGTTGTCTCCGCTACCGACCTCGGCCGTGACCTCGTCGAGGCCGATCTGACGCTCGTCGACCCACTCGCCGTACTTCTCGTCGGTGAGCTCGTCGAACACCTCGTCGTCCGGGACGATCCGCCCCTCCTCGGGGTCGGCGACGAAGATTTCGCCGGGCTGGAGCCGCCCGCGGCGCCGGACGTCGGCGGGGTCGGTCGGCAGCGCGCCGACCTCGCTCCCGACGACGAGCCGGTTGTCGTCGGTCACCTCGTACCGGCACGGGCGGAGCCCGTTGCGGTCGAGGACGCCGGCCACGCGGTCGCCGTCGAAGCCGATGACGAGGGCGGGGCCGTCCCACGGCTCGACGAGCGAGGCGTGGTAGTCGTAGAAGTCGGTGCGGGCCGCGTCCATCAGGTCGTCGTCGCGGAACGCCTCCGGGATCAGCATCCGGAGGGTGTGCGGGAGGTCCCGGCCGGCCTGCAGGAGGAGTTCGACCGCGTTGTCGACGCTCGCGGTGTCGGACTGGTTCGGGTCGTCGATCACCGGCTTGATCGTGTCGAGCTCGGCGCCGAACGCCGGGTGGTCGAGGTCGTTCTCGCGGGCGCGCATCCAGTTGACGTTCCCGCGGATCGTGTTGAACTCGCCGTTGTGGACGATGTTACGGTACGGGTGCGCGAGGTGCCACGCCCCGAGCGTGTTCGTCGAGAACCGCGCGTGGACCAAGGCGACGTGGCTGGCGAAGCGCTCGTCGGTCAGGTCCGGGTAGTAGCCGGCGAGCTGCGAGCCCTTCAGCAGGCCCTTGTAGACGACGCGCTGGCGGTCGAGCGAGCAGACGTAGAATCGGCCGGCGCCGTCGACGTCGGCGACCGCGTTCTCGATCTCGCGTCGGGCGGCGTAGAGCGCGCGGTCGAAACCGAGGAGCTCCGGGTCGACGTCGTCGGGGCGGGTCTCCTCGCTGGTGAACCGCTCGGCGAGGCCGGCCCCCTCGACGGGCGCGGCGAACAGCTGGGCGATCTCCGGCTCGGAGTCGAGCGCGGTCGCGCCGAGGTCCGCGTTGTCCGTCGGCACGGAGCGCCACGCGAGCACTTCCAGCCCGTAGACGGAGAACACCTCGGCGATGACGTCGTGGATCTCGGCCTGGACGCTCCCCTCGGTCGGCATGAAGACGGAGCCGACCGCGTACTCGTCGGGCAGGTCGGCGTCGACGACGTCGCGGAAGAAGCCGTCCGGGCGCGCGACCATGATGCCGGCCCCGTCGCCGGTGTTCTCCTCTGCGCCCGTGGTCCCGCGGTGCTCGAGGTTCTCCAGCAACCGGACCGCGTCGGTCACGGTCTCGTGGTTCGGGTCTCCGTCCAGGTCGACGATCCCGCCGATCCCGCAGTTCGACCGTTCGTCTGATACGTCCGCAAGCCCCCCACCGTGGCCCGAGGGTTCCGACTCCCCCCGGGTGTCACTACGTGGCTCGGTCATGTACACCACTCACAGATTATCACTTAAAGGTATAACCCTGATACGGGTAGGATCCATCGTACACACATTAGGGAATATAAGGTAATTATTCATCAGGGGTGAATAACACTCGATACGATCACGGTTCGATCACTTATATCCGAACTGAGGGGAGAAACTCCGTTCGAGTCGACGCTGACCGCGCCGAGACCGAGTTACTTTCCGGAGATCGATCCGCTATCGTCAATCGGCGACGGTGCGGCATCGCCGGCCGTGACCGGATCGGTCGTCGACTCAAAACGCGCGGTCACTCGCGAAGCGGTGTGAACGTCCCGTTGATGTCCCACTCGTGGATGCAGTAGACCTCGCCCGGTTCGTCGGCGATCTGCCAGCCGGTGGCCTCATCGTCCCACCGCTCCCGGCGACCGCACAGCTCGCACTCGCGTTCCTGCGGCGGGGTGATGGTCACGCTCATACCCGATGGGAGGAGGCGATCCAGAAAAAGGATACCGCTGCGAGGGCGTCGCGGCGTCGCCTCACGGCTCCCGACCCCGTCGGCGCGCGGCGAGCCGCCCGGCGAGCAGGAACGCGACCACGGTGACGAGCGGACCGAACCCGGGGACGTCGTCGGCGGTCGTCCGGATCGGCGCGTCGTCGTAGGTCGGGGTCTGGGGTTCCGCGTCCGCCGCGTCCGATTTCGCCGCCGAATCTGAGCCCCCGCGCGATCGCGAGTCGCCCGCATTCGTCCCCGCGGCCTCGTCGGTACCGGATACCCCGTCGGTACCGGCGGCCTCGTCGCTCCCCGCGTCCGCACCGGTCGTGCCGGCGCCACCGCGGTCCGCGCCCGTTTCGGAGCGCGCGATTTCACCTCCCGACGGGGCGGCGCCCGTATCGACGGGCACCGACGTACGCGAGACGGACGCGGGCGATCCGGTATGATTCTCGCGCGCGATCGGTCGGACGTCGGCGAGCGGACGGACGCCGAACTGGCCCCCGCTCACTCGGAGATCAGGCCGCGGCCCGGTACCGGTCGCGTCCCCCGGCGCCTCCGCCTTGCCGCCGCTCGGTTGGGAGCCCGTCTCGGGTGGCGACCCGGTCGGCCCGCCGCCGGTAGTTCCGCCTCCGCCTGTCGATGGGCCCCCGCCGGACGTGCCGCCGCCGGTCGGTTCGCCGACCGGCCCTCCGCCTTCCGGCCCGCCAGCGCTACCACCGCCCGCGCTACCACCGCCTCCGAGCGAGTCGCCACCCTCTGAGTCGCCGTCCGCCTCGTCCGGCGGCGGTACCTCGAACGTCAGCGTCGTCGACGCGCTGTGATCGCTCGCCGAGTCCGACGCGGCTTCGCGCAGTCGTTCGTCGGTCACCCGGAACTCCGCGGTGAAGTCCTCCCCGCCCGCGGGCGTCTCGTCGGTCGCGAGGGCGTCGTCGCCCTCTGCGATGAGGTAGAGTCCCTCGTCGTCGATGTGAACGGAGGAGTTCTTCGGAGCCGCTCCCACCGCGCCGGTTCGGTCGTCACCCGTCGCCGCCGAGAGCGTCGACGCGTTCGACCGCACGCCGAACGCGAGTCCGTCGAGCCGGGCCAGGTCGGCGCCCGACTCCGTGGTCGCGTTCCGCGCGGCCGGCAACCCGGTGAGTCCCGTGGCGTCGACGGCGTACACCACGGTGTCGTCCGCGGTGACGGTCGACGTCGGCGAGAGCGTTCCGTTCTCGATCGCTCGGCGCACCGCGCCGGCCGTCCCGAGAGCGTCCCGATCGAGGGTGGTCGTCGCGTAGGCGTCCAGCCCGCTCGTCGACCGATTTCCGACCGTGACAGTCGCCTCGTCGCTCGTCTCGGCGAGCCCCTGTGCGGAACGGACCTCGATCCGGTACTCTCCCGGCGGGAGCGTCCCGTTCGACACTGATGTGTCGACCGATTCGACGGTCGCCCCCGGTCCCGCGGTGACGAGGCTGTCCGTCAGTGATTCGTTACCGAGCGCGTACGTGTTGAGTCCGATCGAAGTGCTTCCGGGCGACGGTGTGGAGAGATTAGCAGTTGCGAGTGTGTTGTTCGTATATGCGTCAGAAATTTCTAAACTGACTTTGGGGGTATGATGATACAACATATAATCGGATTGTACTCCGATTCTTGCTTCTTTCTTGATATCAGAAAATTCTACTTTTTGATCACTACCTCCAATTAACTTGAACTGGTTTTTCTTCTCAAATCCGCTGCCGGCGAGCGAATACTCACCTGTCTGCAAGCCAGTTGTATTAAAAATCACATTCTCTGTGTCATCCAGATAGGTTCCTAATCCAACTATTTTTGAAGTGTTATTTGTTACTCTCTTATGTAACTTAATAGAACTTGTTGAGGATGAGTTATTGTTGAAAAGAATAACTTCTCCAGAATACAACTGCCTCCCAGTGTAATTCGTGTCATTGAACTCACGATCAAGCTTGCTACCATTGTTTACTTGTGAGGGTAAACTGGAAATGCGTATATTCGCACTGTCTGACACATCTCCCTCTACAAATTGACCTTTTATATCGGAATTTGGTAATCGTTTCGTTGAGGTCAAATTAACAGGTTTGTCTAATTCTTGTCCCTTCGCAAGCCGGACAGTTGCTACGTATTGATTACTGTGCCAAATTCTACTTTTATTTCCATCAGCGTCTCTAACGGGGATTTTGACCCCACTGTTCATACCAACAAGAACATCAGAGTACCCAACATATTCGTCATAGATAATTTTATTATTAGCGGTGATCGGATGGATAGAAATAATATATGGAGTGTTCATCCCGATCGTGTCTCGTACTTCAGATGTTGCTACAGAGATGTTGGCTACTCTTCCTTCACTATATTCTTGATTTTTAAACTCAACAGTACCTAAGTACACGTGCGCGCTTTCTTTATCAATTGCAGACTCTTTCGCCTGATCAGATAGCTTTGTATTGATCATGTCCTGATCAATGCTAATTCTCTCACTCGGTATGAGGTACACCTCAATCTCCCCACCAAGATTTGATGTATTGAGTGAAATCTTGTCTTTACTGTTTATCTCTCTCACTGTGAGGGAGTTATAACCAACAATGTCGCTATCTTCTCCGTCAGTAATGACAACAGTTGAATTTACTTCTGAATCAATTTCACTGGTTGTCACTCCAGATTCGGTTCTGCTGTTTCTAACAAAATTCGTAGAAACTGTTGCCTGATCTTGAACGATGATAGAGCCATTAACAGAATCAAAATCTCCTGAATTTGATATATTGAGCGACCGACTCCCATTCGTTTCCGCAGCCGCCAGAGTCACCCCAACTGCGACAGCCGAAAGTCCGATAACGCAGATGACTAGGAGTGCCGTCAATCGGCGTTGGATTGAGTTTCTTGGATCCATCGTAACGACCCACAATCGACAGAGCCGCGGCTAGGAGAGCGCCCGAGTCGTGGGAATCGACGAGCTCGCAACCCTGCCGTCGGCTGGTCTTCGTGGAACACGCTCACTCGGTTGATTGTTTATTAAAGGATTAACGGACGCAGAAGCTTCTAATCGCGGAAACAACGACGATATAATCGCTTCGACTCCGGCGATCCGAGCGGCCGCTCTGCGTCGCTAGAGCGCTCGAAAAGACGGGACTGGCGCGCTGGCGGTCGGGCTAGTGTTCGACCTGTTCCATCAGCGAGAGGAGGGTGTCCCGGGCGTCGACCGCGGTCGGGTGGACGCCGACGAGCGCGACCACGTCCCCGTCGTGTTGGACGGTCGCGACGTAGAGGAACGCCGGGACGTCCTCGGTACTCCCGCTCTGGTTGTTCCCGGTCTCGACCGCCGCGTTTATCGTGGTTTCGAGGACCGACACCTCGGTCTCCTGTCCGAGGACGGTCCGCGTCTCGGAGCCGCGGTTCTCGATGTCCTCGGCCTCCACGTCGGTGCCCTCGCCGCCGATTCCGCGCTGGTCGGCCTGTTCTAACAGCCGGCGGATCAGCTCCGCGTCGTCCGCGCTGACGAGAGGATTGACCGACTGGCCACCGACCGCCGCGTCCGGCGTACTCGCCACGAACAGCGCCGACCCGTTCTCTTGGTTCTCGTACCCGGCGACCCAGGTCGTCGCCGACACCTGGGCGTTCACGCCGGCCACGTCGAACTCCTGCTCGATGGTGAACGACTCCGGCTCCTCGCCTTCGTATCCCGCATCCGAGGCCGCTTCCGACGGGACCCGAGCCGGGTCCGCGTCGTACTCGTAGCTCCCGTCCTCGCCCCCGGCGCAGCCGGCGACGGCGACGGACGTCGATGCGGCAATCGCCGCGAGCAGTCCACGTCTGTGCATGAGCAGTGTTAGGCCCGCTGTAACGCTTAAGCGTATCGGCGTGAGGTTTCCTGTCTGATAATCGACGGCGCAGGTTTGGTGTCAGGCCAACGAACGAAGAACCCGCGTTTGGTGTCAGCCCCGCGAACGAAGGCACAAAGTTCACGGTGTGGCGTGCGCGAGGTGAGCCAAATGGAACGCCGAGGACAGACAGGGCTGGTGGAAGCGCTCCTCCTTGACGTGGTTCGACTCCACGAGACGTGGATGGAGGTCGTCTTCCCGAGACAGCTCGATCCGAGCGCGGTGCTGGGGAAGTGGAAACCGGAGACCGCCGTCCAGACGGTCGGCTATTACGTCTGGGCGATACTCGGCGGACCGCTCGTCGCGGTCGCGTACCCGCTCCTGCTCGTCGGATTCGCCACGCGGTTCTACGCCGCGAAACTCGACTCGGCGGTGGCCCGCTTCGGCGTGCTCGGCGCCGTCCTCGTCGCGACGCTGGTCTGGGGGTCGCTCACACTCCTCGCGCACTTTCAACTACCGACCGAGGTGATGCTCGGGATCGGCGGTGCCAGCGTCGTCGCGGTCGTCTCCGCGGGCGCGGCCGCCGGGTTCTCGAAGGTCGGCGGACGGTTCGTCAGCGTCCTCCTCGCGTACCCGTTCGCGATGACGGCCATCTTCCTCCCGCCGGTGGTCGCCGGGCTCCTCACGCCCTCTATCTCGAACTTGGTGCTCGATCCGAGCTACGACCTCGCGGTCTGGATCCTCGACACGTTCCTCGCCGTCGGCGGGATCAACGAGACGCTCCGCGGCGCCTTCGACTTGGAGACGTTCGGCGAGCAGTGGGGCGTCGCCGGCCTGGGCTACGTCCTGATGTGGCTGGGCATCTCCGTCCCGCTCGGGTGGTTCCTCGGCGTGCTCGTCTCGCTCGCGAACCTGATCCGGCCGCAGTCCGACGCCTGAATCCCGCACTGGTCGACACCCGTCGCGGTCGAAGCGCCCACTTGTCCGCTCGAAGGCGCCTCAGGCGTGCTTTTCCTGGCTCCCGCCGCCCGAGATCGGCTCCGGAATCGGACCGGCGTCGACACCGGCGCCGCCGGTCCCCCGCGAGGTGGGCACGCGTGGCGACCGTGCGGTGCCGCTACCAGTCCACGCCAGAGTAAAATGGGTGACCGTTCAATCGCAGGCGTGTCACTCGAACGCTCTCAGGCACCCGATTTCACGCTCGAATCCACGGCCGGCGAGAAAGTAACTCTTTCTGATACTTTGGAGGACGGTCCGAGTGTCGTGCTGATCAACCGCGGGCACTGGTGTAGTTTCTGTGCGGAACAGCTCCAGACCTTCAGCGAGGTCTCCTACGACCTCTGGTTCAACGACGGCGTGGACATCCTCCCTGTCGTGACCGATTCGATCGGGCCGCTCACAGAGATGCGCGACCGGTACGATCTCGACGTTCAGTTGCTTAGCGACCCCGGCGGCGAGGTCGCGTCGCAGTACAGCGGGACCGAAGAGACCGGCAGGGGGACCACGGGAATCGCCGCGACGTACGTGATCGACGGCGACGGTAACGTCCGGTACGAACAGGTCGCCGACCACCCGGGCGATCGGACTTACGGTAACTTCGTGCGCTACTTCATCCGTGGGGACTTCGCCGATCCGTTCGACGGGTAACTGCTACATCGGTCCTTTCGACCGGTGGACGATGCGATCACGCTCTCGCTTCGGAACCGGAAGCGCTTGTTCACGCGGATCAGGTCTCGTCGTCGGCGTCGGGGTCGAACCGTTCGGCGGCGGTCCCGAACGAGAGTTCCTCCTGTTGACGACCGTTGCGGCTCTCTCGCTCCGCGATCGCCTCGGGATCCGGACTCGCGTCGTCGTCGATCCGCGCGAACGACTTGTGGACCTTCGTGTGGCACCAGCGACACAACGCGACCGTTATCTCGTGGGGGCCGGCCTCGCCCTCCTCGTCGCCGTCGGCGTTCCCGTTACCCGCCTCGCCGCCGCCCGCGCTCCCGTACGAGAGGTGGTGTTCCTCAACCAGCGGTCGCTCGTCGTCGTGGGCGATACGCACCTCTTCGAGCCCGCAGCGGTGACACTCGCGACCGTCGGTCGTCGAGCGGTAGTGGGGACATCGGCGCCAGGCGCCGTCGGGACCGACGTGGCAGGCGTAGCCGTCTGCGCGGCGGGCCGCGGCGAACGCCGGGTCGTCGCCGGCGCGCGTCAGCGCGAACCGACAGCGACCGTCGTCGGTCAGGTGGTCGCAGACGCCGGCGACCGCGTACGGGTCGTCGACGCCGACCGGGGTCCCGTCCGGCGTCCGTTCCATCTCAGATCAGGCTCGCGCCGTCGAGGTCGGTCCGTCCGTAGTCGACGTCGAGCAGCCGCAGGAGGGTCGGCGCGACGTCGAGGAGGTCCGCGTCCTCGATGTTCGAGTCCGGGTGGTCGATGAACAGGGCGGCGTCCTCGAACGTGTGCATCCCCGTCCGCGGGCCGTCCGGGTCGAACACCTCGTCGTGGGAGCGGAAGCCGGACTTGAGGTCGAACCCCTCGTTCGGGATGACGACGAGGTCCGGGGCGATCTCGTCGTGGTCGCCGCGGAAGACGGTCTCGCGCTCGACGACGCGCTTCGCGACCGGCTTCCCGTCGGGACCCTCCCACGCCTTGAGAGCATCCTGTAGCTCGGCGCGCACGGACTCGTACTCCGACTCGGGCACGACTCCTTCCGGTTCGCGCCCCTCCAAGTTGAGGTAGAACCGACCGGGAACGAGCGAGTAGGCGCGGGTGTCCTCGTCGATGTCGGTCAACGCGCCGTGGTCGTCGTCGCCGTACGAGAGCCAGCCCTCTCGCTCCAGCCACTCGTTGCAGTAGACGTCGTAGCGGAGCCGCGCGAACCCGTGGGTCGAGCCCACGACGAGGCGGACGTCGTCGGGGATCGCCTTCCGGATCGCGCCGATGTGCTCGTCGAGCGCGGCGTAGAACTCCAGGAGCTCCTCGCGGTACGCCCCGTCCTCCGCGTAATCGCCCCACAGGAAGTGGTTGATCCGGTCCGGCGCCGTGAACACGCCGACGAACAGGTCCCAGTCGTCGCGCTCGACGTACCGGGAGAAGGCGGCGGCGCGGGCGTCGAGCGTCTCCCGCGCGTGCTCGACGAACTCCGATTTGTCCGCCTTGTGCCCCAGCTTCGCGTTCACCGACAGCCGGTAGTCGCTCTCGGTGAGGTACTCCCGGAGCTCGTCGGGGTGGGCGGCCTTGTCCACGTCGGGCGAGAGGTAGCCCGACACCATCCGCTGAACCGTCCGCTGGGGCGGGAACGTGACGGGGACGTTCATCACCGTCGCGTCGAGTCCGGCGTCGGTGGCGCGGTCCCACACGCGGGTCGACTGGACGTCCCGGCCCATCGGCACGTAGGTGTCGTAGGACCCGATCTCTCGGTCCTGAAACCCGAACACGCCGGTTTCGCCGGGGTTCTGGCCGCTGGTCAGGACGGGCCAGCACGCGCTCGACTCCGGCGGCACGGCGCTGTCGATCGCTCCGCCGTCGCCGTCGTCGGCGATCGCCGACAGCGTCGGGAACGTGTCCGGGTTGTCGGCGACGAGACCGTACGGGAGACCGTCGATCCCGATGAACGCCACGCGCGGGGTGTCGTTCCCGCGTAACCGGTCGAAGAGGCCCATAGGGGTACATCCGGCGTGGAGGGCAAAAGGGTTGACATCGCCCCCAGTCGGCTCGGGACCCTTTTGAGGCCGCCCCGCGAGGGTGACGCATGGAGACGCGACGCGCGCTGCTCGTCGACGCGTTCACGGACGAACCGCTTGCCGGGAACGTCGCCGGCGTCCTCCCGGACGCCGCGGGACTGAACGAGGATCGGATGGGGCGAGTCGCCGCCGAGCTCGGCGCCTCCGAGACCGCGTTCCGCTTCGAGGCGGGCGACGGCGCCGACGAGCGGCTCCGGTACTTCACCCCCTCCACGGAGGTCGATCTCTGCGGCCACGCCACGATCGCGAGCTACGCCGCGCTGTACGCCGCGGGGGAGATCGACGCCGGCGAGCGAACGCTCCGGACGAACGTCGGCGACCTCTCTATCCGCGTCGACGACGACGGCACCGTCTGGATGCGGCAGAACCCGCCGACTGTCGAGGCGGTGGACGAGACGGAACTCGACGCCGACCGGCTCGGCGACGCGCTCGGGATCGACCCCGCGGCCCTCCGGGACGTGGGGGCCGACCTCCCCGTCGCCGTCGCCTCGACCGGGCTCCCGTGGCTCGTCGTCCCCGTCAACTTCCTCGAACGCCTCGGGGAGGCGGAGCCCGACGCGGCCGCCGTCGAGGACATCTCGAACGCCCACGACGCCGCCGGGATCTACGCGTTCACGTTCGACGCGATCGACGCGGCGTCGACCCTCCACGGCCGGGCGTTCGCGCCCGCCGTCGGCGTCGCCGAGGACCCCGTGACGGGCACGGCCAGCGGCGCGGTCGGGGCGTACCTCCGGTCCGTCGACGCGTTCGACGGCGACTTCCCCGATGAGATCCGGTTCGAGCAGGGGCACTTCGTCGACCGCCCCGGGCACGTCAGGGTGCGAGTCGAGGGCGACGAGGTCCGGGTCGGCGGCCGCGCGGTCGTCTCGACCGAGGGGGAGCTGACGCTGCCGGCGGAACGCGAGGACGATATCATCGAGGCGTGAGCCGCGAGGGGGCGCCGTTCCGGGAAACGGGTCCGGGAATCCGTTTCGGGGGCGTCGGACGGAGCGATCGGCCCGGCGACGCCGGGCCGACCGGGAGCCGAACCCTTAGGTTCGCGCGAACCGTACCGCAGGCATGGAGTTCGACCTGCCCCGCGCGGCCGGTATCGTCGTGTTGATCGTCGCCCTCGGCACCGCCGGCGTCGCCGTCGGGACGCCGATGGGGTTCCAGACGACGCTGATGATGGTTCTCCCGTCGATGCTCGTCTTCGGCGCCATCGCGTTCGTCGTCGGAATGAAACACGGCGAGTTCCGCGCGACGCGGGCCTGAGCCGGCGGACCGATCCGAGTCCGGGCCCGGCCGCCCCGAACCACGGCGCTTTTTAAAACGCGACCGACTACCGAGAGCCGTGTTGCTCGGGTCGCCGCTCACGGAACTGCTGCTCCTCGTCGGGGGCGCCGCCCTCCTGTACGCTGGCGCCGAACTCCTCGTCAAGGGCGCCAGCGACCTGGCGCTCGCCGTCGGCCTGAAGGCGTCGACGGTCGGGGTCACCGTCATCGCGTTCGCGACGACCGCCCCCGAGCTGTTCGTCTCCCTCCTCGGCGCCGTCACCGTGTCGACGGACGTGGGGCTCGGGACGATCCTCGGGTCGAACATCGCGAACATCGGGCTCGTGTTGGGGGTCTCCGCGCTGATCCGGCCCCTCAACGTCTCCGAGACGGTGTTCGAGCGCCACGTTCCCTTCATGCTGCTCGCCGCGCTGCTGCTCGTGGGGCTCGGCTGGAACGGGCGCATCGGCCGACCGGGCGGACTCCTCCTGCTCGGGACACTCGTGGCGTTCACCGTCGTGGTCATGCGCCGGATCCGGCAGACCCAGTCCGGCATCTCCACCGCGGAGCGCGCGGAGATGCCGGACGCCAGCCTCCGCGACGTCACCGCTGTGGTCGGCGGGATCGCCGCGCTGGTGCTCGGGTCGCGGTGGCTGATCGACGGCGGGGAGTCGCTGCTCTCCGCGGCCGGCTTCTCCGACATCTTCATCGGGCTCACGGTGCTCGCGCTGGGTACCTCGCTCCCCGAGCTGGCGGCGAGCGTCGTCGCCGCCGTGCGCGGCGAGGCGGAGTTCAGCGTCGGCAACATCGTCGGATCGAACATCTACAACATCCTCGCAGTCATCGGGATCATCGCGGTCATTCAGCCGATCGGCGTGAGCCCCGGCGTCCGCGGCTTCGAGTTCCCCGCGCTGCTCGCGTTCACCGTCGGGCTCGTCGGGATCATGTATCGCGGCGATCGGATCACCCGGGTCGACGGCGCGGTCCTCGTCGCCGGCTACGGCGTGTTCGCGTACCTGCTGTTCCCGTGACCGTCCACGGACTCGCCCCGGCGATCGCCCGGAATCGCCTCGACGCCGGTTGAAAATACCCCCGACACTCTCGGAAATCGCCTCATCACCGTCGGGAATCCCCCCGATGACCGTCTGGAACCGACGCCTATTCGGTCGCTCGTCACGGAGCCGCGCCCGTGATAGCGATCGTCGTCAGCCGGGCCGACAGCGCGTCCGAACACATCGGCGAGCGCCTGCTCGCGGTCGGCGACTGGGAGGAGCGCGAGGACGAGACTCGCCCCGACGCCGCGGGCGGCGGGACCTACTACCGGACCGACGGGTTCGAGCTCCGGGAGTTCGACGACCTCCACATCGAGCTGGACGACCCGGCCGCCGCGTTCGGGAGCGACGCCGACGACGCCGATGACACAGGCGATGTCGATGATGCCGATGACAAAGGCGAGGCGGGCGACACAGGCGACGCCAATCCCGACTTCCTCGTCTTCGTCTCTAGGCACTCCGGGGAGACGGGGGAGCTGCTGACCGCCCACGTCACCGGCAACTTCGGGCCGGCGCCGTACGGCGGCGAGCCGGAGACGCTCGCGAACGCCGCCCCCGGTGCGGAGAAGCGCGTCGTCGAGGCGCTGGCGGCGCACGCCCCCGAGGGGTATGACGTCGGCATCGAGTGCACCCACCACGGGCCGACGAGCGCCTCCGTCCCCTCGCTGTTCGTCGAACTCGGCTCCGACGAGCCCCAGTGGGAGGACCGGGAGGCGGCAGAGGCGGTCGCACGGGCGGTGCTCGACCTCCGCGGGACCGGGCCGGACCTCACGGGCGACGATGACGCCCGCGCGAGCGACGGTGCGGCTGACGTGATCGACAGTACGGCTGATGCGACCGACGGTGCGACCGACGCGGCCGACCCGGCCGACGCTCCGCCCCGCCACGTCGTCGGCTTCGGCGGCGGCCACTATGCGCCCCGGTTCACCCGGATCGTCCGCGAGACCGAGTGGGCCGTGGGCCACGTCGGCGCCGACTGGGCGCTCGGCGAGATGGGCGCGCCCGAGGCGAACCGCGAGACGATCGAGCAGGCGTTCGAGCGCAGCCGCGCGGACCGCGCCGTGATCGAGGGCGACAGGCCCGAGGTCGCGGCCGTCGTGGAGGGGCTCGGACACCGCGTCGTGAGCGAGACGTGGGTCCGGGAGGTGGGGGACCGCCCGCTCCCGCTGGTCGAGCGATTGGAGACCGACCTCGCGACCGTCGACGAGGGACTCCGGTTCGGGGACGTCTCCCCCGCGGCGTCGGACGCCGACGCGGTCTCGGTCCGCGAGCTCCCCGCGGAGCTCCTGTCGCGGGCGCAGGGGATCGACCCGGAGGCGACCCGAGAGGCCGTGGCGGCGAACGCCGTCGCCTTCGACACGGAGCAGGCCGGCACTCGCGCGGCGGGGGCGGCCGCCTTCGCCGACCGCGCGGACACCCCCGCCTACGCCGACCTCGTCGCCGACCTCGCGGCGGTGCTCGGGGAGGGGTACGACGCCGTCGAGGTGGCGGACGACGCGGTCGTCGCCCGCGAGACCGCCTTCGACCCCGAACTGGCGCGGGACCGCGGCGTCCCGGAGGGACCGGCGTTCGGTCGGCTCGCCGACGGCGAGTCGGTCGCGGTCGACGGCGAGACGGTGACCCCGGACGAGGTGTCGCGGTCGCGGACGGAGCGGTTCCCGATCGACGTCGCGGACGTAGCAGAGTTCGCGGACGCAGAGGAGTGAAGCCGACGGCTCCCGCGCGCTCGCGCCGGTCTCTCGCCGTCTGACTCGCGTCAGACGATCGGGCAAAAATAAATACGTCCGGGTCGCAACCACACCACATAATGGATTCTATCGTGGAGGACGCCATCGACGAAGCCGAGGAATCTCCGGCGGACGACGCCGGAGAGACCGGCGCCGGCGCGAACGATGCCACCGCCGGTGCTCCGCCGCAGTCCGGAACGATGACCGACGACGAGCTGCAGGACGTCTTACAGGACCTCCAGACGAACATCACGGTCGTCGGCTGCGGCGGGGCCGGGGGCAACACGGTCAACCGAATGACCGAGGAGGGGATCCACGGGGCGAAGCTGGTCGCGGCCAACACCGACGTCCAGCACCTCGTCAACATCGAGGCGGACACGAAGATCCTGATGGGCCAGCAGAAGACCCAGGGGCGCGGCGCCGGCTCCCTTCCGCAGGTCGGCGAGGAGGCCGCTATCGAGTCGCAAGAGGAGATCCAGGACGCGATCGACGGCTCCGACATGGTGTTCGTCACCGCCGGGCTCGGCGGGGGCACCGGCACGGGCTCCGCCCCCGTCGTCGCGAAGGCCGCCCGCGAGTCGGGCGCGCTCACCATCGCCATCGTCACGACCCCGTTCACCGCCGAGGGCGAAGTCCGCCGGACGAACGCCGAGGCGGGCCTCGAACGCCTCCGCGACGTGAGTGACACGGTCATCGTCGTCCCCAACGACCGCCTGCTCGACGCGGTCGGGAAGCTCCCGGTCCGACAGGCGTTCAAAGTGTCCGACGAGGTCCTCATGCGCTCGGTGAAGGGGATCACGGAGCTCATCACGATGCCCGGCCTGGTCAACCTCGACTTCGCCGACGTCCGCACGGTCATGGAGAAGGGCGGCGTCGCGATGATCGGTCTCGGCGAGTCCGACTCCGACTCGAAGGCGCAGGACTCCGTGAAGTCCGCGCTCCGGTCGCCGCTGCTCGACGTCGACATCTCCGGCGCGAACTCCGCGCTGGTCAACGTCACGGGCGGCACCGACATGTCCATCGAGGAGGCCGAGGGCGTCGTCGAGGAGATCTACGACCGGATCGACCCCGACGCGCGGATCATCTGGGGCACCTCCGTCGACGACGAGCTGGAGGGCGAGATGCGCACCATGATCGTCGTGACCGGCGTCGAGTCGCCGCAGATCTACGGTCGGAACGGCGAGCCGCCGGAGGGAGCGGCGGCGGAGATGGAAGACATCGACTACGTGGAGTGACGCGCCGCCGCGTCCAGTCCCGATAGCGTTCCTTCTCGCGGTTTCCCGCGATCCCGGCGGATCGCCCCGCATCAAAAGGTAAAAACCGTCTCGACTCAAACCCCGTCGTAACATGGACGTTCCGTACGACCTCAACAGCTACGTTCGCGTGCTGAAACTCGCGAGCACGCCGAGCACCGACGAGTTCCTCCAGGTGTCGAAGATCGCCGGCGCCGGCATCCTCCTCGTCGGCTTCATCGGCTTCCTGATGTTCGCGATCATGAGCCTCCTGCCGGGGGTCGGCGTCTGATGCCGATCTTCTCGGTCAAGACCACAGCGAGTCAGGAGCGCACCGTCGCGGACATGCTCGCGGAGAAGGAGATGCCGGAGATCCAGGCGGTCATCGCTCCCGACCAGCTCACGAGCTACGTGATGGTCGAGGCGACGGACGGCAGCGTGTTCGCCCGGATCCTCGACGAGATCCCGCACGCCCGCGGCGTCATCCAGGGCGGCGACGGACCGGCAGAGAGCCCCTTCTCCGAGGTGGAGCACTTCCTCTCGCCGACCCCCGACGTCGAGGGGATCGCCGAGGGCGACATTGTCGAGCTGATCGCCGGGCCGTTTAAAGGCGAGAAGGCCCGCGTCCAGCGCATCGACGAGGGGAAAGACCAGGTGACCGTCGAGCTGTACGAGGCGACGGTCCCGATCCCGGTCACCGTCCGCGGCGACCAGATCCGGGTGCTCGACTCCGACGAGCGCTGACCGGCCGGGTCGCGCTCGCTTTACCCAGCTCTCCTCTCACTCTTCGCCGCTCTCCTCCCCCTTTTCCGTCCCCGACTTCCCGACGGTCCGTCGGCAACGACAAGGGCTTTATTCGACGACGACCGACCGTTCGGTCATGTTCGGTCCCGGCGTGCCGGCGATCCTGAGCCTGGTCCCCGACACGTTCGCGTTCGCGTGGCTCGTCGCGATCCTCTTCGCCGCGTCGTGGCTGCTCGACAGCCGCGGGCTGGCCGCCGGTCGGTCGCTCGCGGCGGGCACCTGGGCGCTGTTCGGGCTCTTCTGGCTGACGACGGTGCCGTACTTCGCGTTCGAGCACCAGAGCTACGTCGAGTCGATCCTGGCGCTCGTCGGCGTCCCGGCGTGCATCTACGCCGGCTACCTGCTGTACAACGGCCGCGCCTCGCTGTTCACGCTCACGCGGGCCATCTCGCTCATGCTGTTCATCTACCTCCCGTTCGAGACCATCCCGGCGTTCTCGCTCGCCGGCGTCGCCTTCCCCGAGCCGCGTCGGGTCCTCATCGAGGCCGTCGCCACCCAGACCGGGTTCCTCATCGACCTCCTCGGCTACGCGCCGGAGCGCGTGACGAGCTACGAGGGGTACGACGCGGCGTACGCGTGGACGCTCCCCGACGGTCACACGGTCACGATCCACGTCGTCCTGGCGTGTACGGGGCTCGGCAGCATGGCCATCTTCGGCGGTCTCGTCGCCGCCGTGCGGGCGCCGCTCTCGCGCAAGCTCCGGGCGCTCGCGGTGTCGATCCCGCTCATCTACGTGCTCAACATCCTCCGGACGACGTTCATCTCCGTCGTGGCGGGCAACCAGTACATGCAGTGGCAGACCGACCTCGTGCTCGCGATGTTCGGCGCGACCGACCCGTACCGGGTCTCCTTCCTCATCTCCGACCGGATCATGAGCCAGCTCCTCGCCGTCGTCGCGCTGATCGGGATCACGTTCCTCGCGGTGCGGGAGCTCCCGGAGCTGGCCGTCATTCTCGAGGACGTCCTCTACCTGATCACGGGGGAGGAACACGACCTGACGGAGTCGCTGGACCTCCCGCGCGAGCCGACGAACCGGTGACGCCGGCGGACGGCGCGGCCGTCATGCCAAAGTATAGGGTCGGTTGTGCGATACACCGGGTCATGCACGCGACGACTCGGTCGGACCCACGACGTCACCGTCAGCGGGGTGGTCGGCCGTGATAGACACGGTCGACCCCCTCGTCTACCTCCGGAGCAACGTCGCGAAGCTCGTCTTGGCGACCGCGCTCGGGATGTTCCTCGGGCTCGAACGGGAGTGGTCTCAGAAGTCGGCGGGGATCCGGACGTTCGCGCTGATCGGCCTCGCGTCGGCGGTGTTCTCGCTGCTCGACGACGACGGACTACTGATCGTCGGCGGCGTGCTGATCGTCGCCAGCGCGGTCCTCCTGGCGGTCCGGAGCTTCGTCGAGGAGGACGTCGACGGGCTCTCGCTCACCACCTCGGTGTCGATGCTCGTCACCTACGGGGTGGGGGCGCTCGTCGCCGAGGAGTTCTTCATCGAGGCGGTGACGGTGGCGGTGCTCTCGTCGCTGCTGCTCGTGTTGAAGCGGGAGCTCCACCAGTTCGCGTGGGGGCTCTCCCGCGAGGAGGTCCGCAGCGCGGTGGAGTTCACCATCCTCGCGTTCGTCGTCTTCCCGCTGCTCCCGGCCGAGACGATCGACCCGTGGGGGGCGGTTCAGCCGCGACTCATCTGGTCGCTCGTCGTCGCGGTCAGCGCCATCGGCTTCGTCAACTACGTGCTCGTGAAGCGGTACCAGGGGCGCGGCTACGCGGTGACCGGCTTCTTCGGCGGGCTCGTGAACTCGACGGCGGTGGTCGCGGAGATGGCGAAGCGCGCGAAGGGGCGGGCGGACCTGCTCGACCTCGCGGTCGGGTCGATCCTGCTGGCGAACGCCGCGATGGCGCTCCGGAACGCCGCGGTCGTCGCCGCCTTCGTCCCGGAGGCCGCTTTGGTGGTCGGTGCGCCGCTCGGCGCGGTCACCGTCGCCGGCGTCCTGATCGCCGTGTGGCGCAGCGACTGGCGGACGACGATGGAGGCGGAGCTCACCTCCCCCTTCAGCCTGCGGAACGCCCTGACGTTCGGCGCGCTGTTCCTCGCGGTGCTGCTCGCCTCCGCCGGCGCGGAACGGGCCTTCGGCGCGGCCGGATTCGTCGCCACCTCGTTCCTCGCCGGGCTCGTCTCCTCCGGGACCGCGACGACGACCGCCGTCTCGCTGCTCGGGACCGGACAGATAACGGTCGACACCGCGGTCACGGGGGTCGTCGCCGGCACGGCCGCGAGCATCCTCGTCAAGACCGCGTTCGCGGCGAGCATCGCCCGGGATCTGGTCCGCCCGGTGCTGATCTGGAACCTCGTGCTGATCGCGGTCGGCGTCGCGGTCGGTGTTCCCCTGCTCCTGTTTTAACTCGGCGCGCGGCGGTTTCCGAGCGTCCCTCGACTCACGAGAGCTGCGCCGCCACGTCGGTCGACGAGACCATGCCGACGTAGTCGTCGTCGACGACGGGGAGGTGTTTGACCCCGTACATCGTCATCATCGCCGCGACCTCCTCCATCATGAGGTCCGGCGTCACCGTTTCCACGTTCTCGGTCATCACGTCGCGAACGACGGATTCGTCTAGGTCGCGGCCGGCCGCGACGGCGCCGACGATGTCGCTCTGCGTGATGATACAGCCGCCCCCCGTCGTCACGACGAGCGCGCTGATGTCGTCGTCCGCCATCCGGCGCGCGGCCTCACGGAGCGGCTCGGTCCCCCCGATCGTCTCTAGCGGCGTCGACATGACCTCACTGACGCGGGTCCGGTCGTTCAGATCCATACCGTGTCGTGTGCTACCAGATCTGATTACTCTTGCGGTGCGATCTCCGCTCCCCCGTTCGACGGTCTCCGGGACGGGCGTCGGCGCGTCCGGGAGACGCGAGCGCGTTCGAACGAGCATATATACGCGTTCGCGCCCATATTGATCATATGTCGGGTATTCTCAGTTCGTTGAGGGACTTCGGGACGCGGTCGCTGCTTATCCACGCCATCATGTCGGTGACGCTCCCGGTGGGGTTCCTGATCGGTCTCACCGTGGACTCGCAGCTCGGGCTGGTGTCGTTCGTCGCGCTGTTGAACTTCACCGCGGGAATGTGGATCTGCCAGTCGATCCACTCGCTCGGCTCGGAGGCGAACGAGGACGGATACGACGGCGTCATCAACGAGATCAGAGCTTATGTCAAGTGACGACGGGATCGACGCCGCGCGGTTCGGGCGTCTCCTGTTGCTCATCGGGTTCGTCACGGCGGTCTCGCTGCTGACGTCCGCACAGGTCCTCCCGGGCGATCTGTTCTCCGTCGCCGTCGTCGCCATCGGGAGCGTCGCGCTCGTCACCGCGATAATCGGCTTCCTGATCGCGGCGGGGGCGACGTACGACGACCAGGTGAAGGCGTCGGGTCGCTAGCCGGCCGGCCGAGCGGCCGAGCCGCTCACTGGACCGAGCCACCGAGTCGCTCACTGACCGAGCGACGCCTCGCCTCGGGGCTCACCGTCGTTCCGAAAGGTACGCCGTGAGGTCGGTCGTCGAGAGCATCCCGACCAACCGGTCGTCCCCGTCGACCACCGGTAAGTGCGTGTACCCCCGGCTCGTCGGGTCGGCGAGCTCCTCGACGGAGTCGTCGGGCGAGACGGTGACGACGTCCGTCGTCATGAACGTCTCAACGGAGGTCTCGTCCTCCGGGTCGTTCCGACGGACGAGCGAGACGAAGTCAGTCGCGGTGATCAGCCCCGCGAGGCGCCCGTCGTCGACGACGAGCACGGAGCTCACTCCCGTCTCCAACATGCGCTTCGCCGCGTCCGCGGCGGCCGCTCCTCGGGGGATCGTGACGAGTTCGGTCGACATGAGCCGCTCGGCGGGCACGTCTGTCATGATCTTTGATAACGCGGGACAGGAATATCAAACGACCGGTCGACGGACGGCGACCCCCGCTCACTCCTCGACGAGCTCCGACGGGGCGCCGGCGAGCCCGGCCAGCGCGTCGGCCTCGACGTGGTGGAGGTCGCCGGGGATCACGAGGAGGTGGAGCGGGTCGCCGAACTCCCGCTCGGAAAGCGCGCTCAGCCGGTCGGCGGCGACCACCGGTTCGGGCGAGCCCGCGCGAGCGACGACGACGGCCAGTTCGTCGCGCCAGCCGTCTGCGAGCAGCCCGGCGGCGACGTCGGCGGTCATGTACTCCTCGTGGTCCGGGTCGGGGCCGGTCGGCCCGGTGCCCACCTTGATGTCGAGGTAGACGACGGTGTGGAGGCCGCGCTCGCGGTTCGCCTCGATCGTCTCGACCACGCTCCCGGGGACGTCGTCGCCGCCGTGAGCGTACGGGAACGGGAGCGTCGTCGCCTTCCCGAACCGGTAGTTCTGGAGCCCGGTGAGACTCGACGCGGCCGACTGAGCGGTCACCCCGTGGATCACGCGCGTCTCGATCCCCCGCTCCTCGGCTCGCAGCCGGAGGTCCGTGTGCGTCGTCGAGATCATCGTGTCGCCGGCGGTACAGAAGGCGACGTCGCCCTCGGCGGCGGCCGAGAGGATCGCCTCCGGGTCGCGCTCGACCCCCTCCCGCGGCCGGACCTCGATCTCGACGTCGTGGTACGCCTCCAACTCATCGACGTCGGCGCCGACCAGCCGGCTGGTGTAGAACTCGGCGAAGACGCGGTCGGCGGCGCGCAGCGCCTCGCGCCCCTCGACGGTGACCGACCGTTCGTCGTAGAGTCCGAGCCCGATGAACGTGAGCATGTCCGCCGTCAGGCGGGCGGCGAGTAAAAGGGCGCGGAACCGAAGTCTCGCGAGTCCGCCTCCCCCCGACCTAAAGGTCTTTCATGATTGTTGCTTGTGATTCCATAGCAAGCCCTAAGAGGTAACCACCACAACCACAGAGCACGAGGCCCTCACGGGCTACCATACCACTATGACTGACGACGAACTCATCTGGCGGATATCGGGGGGATCCGGCGACGGGATCGCTTCGACGAGCCAGAACTTCGCAAAGGCCTTGATGCGATCGGGGCTCAACGTGTTCACGCATCGCCACTATCCGTCCCGTATCCGCGGCGGCCACACGTACACCGAGGTCCGCGCGTCGGCGGACCCGGTGCGGTCCCGCGGCGACGGCTATAACTTCCTGCTGGCGCTCGGCGACTCGTTCGCCCGGAACCCGCAGGAGGAGGCCGTCTACGGGAACGAAGAGATCAAACCGCTCTCGGAGAACCTGGACGAACTCCGCGAGGGCGGCGTCATCGTCTACGACGAGGGGCTGTTAGACGCCTCCGAGATCCCGAACTTCGACGAGCGGGCCGAGGAGAACGACTGGCACGTATACCCCCTCGACCTCCGCGGGCTCGCCCGCGACATGGGTCGCGAGGTCATGCGCAACACCGCCGGCGTCGGCGCCACCTGCGCGCTGACCGGCATGGACCTCGACCACGTCCAGGACCTCATGCGCGACGCGATGCCGGAGAAGATCCTCGACCCGAACCTGGAGATCCTCCAGACCGCCTACGACCAGGTGCGAGAGGAGTACGACGTCGACGCACCCGACGTCAGCGTCCCGACCGGCGAACACGACGAGACGCAGCTGCTCATGTCCGGGTCGGACGCCATCTCCTACGGCGCCATCGACGAGGGCTGTCGGTTCATCGCCGGCTACCCGATGACGCCGTGGACCGAGGTGTTCACCATCATGAGCAACAACCTGCCGAAGCTCGGCGGGATCTCCGAGCAGGTCGAAGACGAGATCGCGGCGGCCGCGCTCGCGGTCGGCGCCTCGCACGCCGGCGTGAAGGCCATGTCCGGCTCCTCCGGCGGCGGGTTCGCGCTGATGTCCGAGCCACTCGGGCTCGCTGAGATGACGGAGACGCCCGTCGTCCTCGTCGAGGCCATGCGCGCCGGGCCCTCGACCGGGATGCCGACGAAGCCCGAGCAGTCCGACCTCGAACACGTCCTGTACACCTCGCAGGGCGACTCCCAGCGCGTCGTCCTCGCGCCGGGGACGGTCGAGGAGGCGTACGAGCAGTCGCGGATCGCCTTCCGGCTGGCCTACGAGTACCAGATCCCGTCGATCCTGCTGTACGACCAGAAGCTCGGCGGCGAGATGACGAACGTCCCCAAGAGCCACTTCGACCGCGAGCCGAACCCGACGCTCGGGAAGACCCTGAGCGAGGACGCGCTGGCGGAGGAGCCGCACTCGGCCGACGGGAAGTTCCACCGGTTCCAGCACGACGTCGAGGACGGCGTCTCCCCGCGGTCGATCCCCGGCCAGAAGGGCGGTCGCTTCCTCGCGACCGGCAACGAACACGACCCGACCGGGCACATCGCCGAGTCGCCGGACAACCGCGTCGCGCAGATCGACCGCCGGACCCAGAAGCTGGAGGCGATCCGCGCCGACCTCGACACGGTCGACACGGGCTCGTACGCCGGCCCCGACGACGCCCAGTACGGCATCCTCACCTTCGGGAGCCAGCAGGGCACCGTCGAGGAGGCCGTCGGTCGCCTCAACGACGCCGGAATATCGGTGAAATCGTACGGCGTCTCCGACATGCTCCCGTTCCCGACCGACCAGGTCGAGGAGTTCGTCCAGAGCGTCGACGAGGTGCTCGTCGTCGAGATGACCGCCTCGGGACAGTTCCGCGGGCTCATCCAGAAGCACCTCGGCCGCTACGGCGAGCGGCTGTCGAGCCTGCTGAAGTACAACGGGAACCCGTTCGAGCCGGCGGAGATCGTCGACGGGTTCGAGGCAGCGATCGTCGAGGGCGACGGCGACGCGTCCAGCCATCAGACCACCTTCGTCCCAGCCGCAGGTGACTAACCAATGAGCACGTTTTCAGCGATCGGAGAGGAGCGAGAGATCGACCGCGACGAGTACACCCCCGGCGTGGAGCCGCAGCCGACCTGGTGTCCGGGCTGCGGTGACTTCAGCGTCCTGAAGGCGCTCAAGCAGGCGCTTCCGGAGGTCGGGCGCACGCCCGAGGAGACCCTGCTGTGCACCGGGATCGGCTGTTCGGGCAAGCTGAACAGCTACCTCGACACGTACGGGTTCCACACGATCCACGGGCGTTCCCTGCCCGTGGCCCGCGCCGCGAAGCTCGCGAACCCCGACCTCGAAGTAATCGCCGCCGGCGGCGACGGCGACGGCTACGGGATCGGCGGGAACCACTTCATCCACACGGCCCGGGAGAACCACGACATGACGTACATCGTTTTCAACAACGAGATCTTCGGGCTCACGAAGGGCCAGACCTCGCCCACCAGCCCGAAGGGCCACAAGTCGAAGACGCAGCCGTCCGGCAGCGCCAAGGAGCCGCTCAAGCCGCTTTCGATGTCGCTGAACGCCGGCGCCTCCTACGTCGCCCGCACGGCCGCGGTCAACCCCAACCAGGCGAAGGAGATCATCATCGAGGCGATCGAGCACGACGGCTTCGCGCACGTCGACTTCCTCACCCAGTGTCCGACCTGGAACAAGGACGCGCGCCAGTACGTCCCGTACATCGACGTCAACGAGTCCGACGACTACGAGTTCGACCCGACGGACCGCGTCGAGGCCGCGGAGATGATGCGCGAGACCGAGGAGTCGCTGTACGAGGGGAAGGTCCTCACCGGCCGCTACTACGTCGACGAGGACCGCCCGTCCTACGGCGCGGAGAAGCAGGCGATCGGCGAGATTCCCGAGGAGCCGCTGGCGGAGCGCTACTGGGACGACGAGTACGAGTGGGAGCGCTCGCACGACCAGTTCCTCGACAAGCACGCCTGAATCGGCCGTAGACAGGTTCCTACGGCCGATTTGGCCGTAGTTCGTCGTCCGTTCGTCTCGTTTTTCGGTTCGCAAGGTATTTTTTCCGTGGTGACAAAGAGTCGGGTATGAGTACGGTATCGACCGAAGAACGGATCCTGTCGGTGTTAGAGGAGGACGCACAGGCCTCCTGCGCGGAGATCGCCGACCGAGCCGACGTCTCGAAGCCGACGGTGCGGAAGTACATCGACCGCCTCGAAGAGAAAGGCGTGATCGTCGGCTACTCGGCGGAGATCGACCCGAAGAAGCTCTCGTCGCAGTCGATCGCCATGGTCGGGATGGACGTCGACTCCGGCAAGTACGTCGGCGCGACCCGCGAGCTGAAAGAGCTCGACGAGGTGCAGGCGCTGTACACCTCCTCCGGTGACCACATGCTGATGGCCGAGGTCCGCGCCCGCGACGGCGACGAGCTCGGCGACGTCATCTCCGAGAAGCTGTTGGCGATCGACGGCGTCACCGCCGCGCACCCCTCCTTCCTGCAGGAACGGCTGAAGTAGCTCCGGACCGGGCGGCCGTCGCGGCACCGCGGCCGACGCTACCGATACGCGAGCGCGACGAGGAGGAGCGTTACGACGCTCCCGCCCAGCGCCGCGACGACGATCGACGCCTCGCTGGCTCCGAGGAGTACCCCGACGAGCGGGAGACAGAGCAGGAGGCCGGCCCATATCGCCGCGCCGCCGAGCCGCCGGGCTCGCTCGCGGCTCACGTCCGGCGTCGTCAGGAGGTCGCGCCGGTCGCGGTAGCGGACGAGCCACCCGAGCGCGACCGTTCCGACGGCGGCGACGCCGAGCGCGCCGACCGCGACGGTCCGATCGGGAACGCCCAGCGCGATCGCCGCAGCGAGGGCGACGAGGAACGCCCCGGTGCCCCCGAGCACGGCGGCGTTGGCCCGCGCGCCCGCATTGTCGGCGTCGTCCACCCCGTACAGGCGACGGAACCGGCTCGCGGGCCGGAGGCTGGCGAGGGCGACGAGCGCGAACGCGACACCGAGCGCGGCGAGGGTAATCAGGCCGGGGTCGACGGAGGGCATTCAGTGACGACTCGAAACGGGTGCGGAGACCACTTAGTTCCGCGCCGCCGGCGTCACGCCAGCTCGCCCGCGTCGGCGACGACGACCGACTCGTCGCCGGCGGGGCCGCGGCGAGTGCCTCGGGGACTGAACCCGTGGGCGGCGAAGAACTCCTGTGCGCCCGGGCTGTCGGCGGGGACGCTCGCCCGAAGCGTGTCGACGTCGTGGCGACCCAGCGAGGACGCGACCCGCGAAAGGAGCTCGGCGGCGACGCCCTCTCCGGCGTGGCTCGGGTGGACCCACAGCGCGAGCAGCTCGGCTTCGGGCCCCTGCGCGTCGGGGTGCGCGATGGCGACGCCGACGGGGCCGTCGTCGTTCTCCATCAGGAACGACCACTCCGCCTCGGCGGCGGCCTCGCGGACGCCGGCGGCGGACACGTCCAAGAGCGGGGATCCGATGTCGTCGAAGACGGTCGCCTCGCGCGCTCGCGAGACCGCCGTTCGCAGCGCCTCCGCGTCGTCGGGCCGGGCCGCCCGGACATGCATAGATTACCATAAGTAAAGAACTCACCTATAGGTTTCGGGATGTGAATTGATACCACGCCAACGGCGGGACGAACGAAAAGCGCGATCAGTTCCGCGGCCGGTCCGTCTGCCGCGCGACTGACGGGCTCGAAACCGGCAGTTCCCCTACGCGACCGGCTCGATTCCGATCGTCACGACGACGTCCTCGACGTCCCACTCCTCGACGAGCCCGTCGGTCTCGGCGGCGTCGCTCGGCTCGTCGAGCCACTCGTCGGCGCGCACCTCGCCGGCGATCAGGTCGGCGTGCTCGTCGACGAAGCCGGCGATCCGGTCGTCGTCGACGGCGACGCCGACCCGGATCCGGGCCTCGACGTCGAGGTCGAGCTCCTTGCGCATCTCCTGAATCCGACGGATCACGTCGCGGGCGTACCCCTCCGACTCGATCTCGGGGGTGAGCGAGGTGTCGACGTAGACGGTGCCGCCGTCGAAGTCGACGCCGGAGACGTTCTCCGGGGGTTCGGCGACGTACTCGACCATCGCGTCGTCGAGGTCGACGGGCTCGCCGTCGACGGCCACCGCGCCGCCCTCGACCGCCGCGCGCGTCGCGCCCTGCACCGCGTCCATCACCTTCTGGGCGTCGGCGCCGAAGGCGGGACCGATCTCGGCCATCTGCGGCTCGGCGGTCTCGACGAGCTCGTCGAACGCGTCGGTGACGGTCACCTCGCGGGCGTTGACGCGCTCGCCGATCAGGTCGGACAGACGCTCGACGGCGGCGGTCACCTCGTCGTCGCCGCTCTCGACGACGACGCGCGGCACGGGCCAGCGGAGCTTCCGGCCCGCCTGCTGGCGGGCGTTCGCGGCGGCCTCCTCGACGTCGCGGAGGACGGCCACGTCGCGCTCCAGCTCGGGGTCGCGGAGCCCGTCGTCGGGCTCGGGGTAGTCGAGCTGGTGGACCGTGGTCGCCGAGCCGTCGAGCGTCTGGTACATCCGCTCGGTCAGGTACGGCGCGATCGGCGCGAGCAGCCGGATCACCTCGTCGAGGACGGTCGCGAGCGTCGCGTAGGCGCCCCGCTTCGAGGCGGAGTCCGCCTCCTCCCACATCCGGTCGCGGACGGCCTTCACGTAGAAGCGCGAGACGTCTTGGGTGACGAACTCGATCACCGCGTTGACCGCGTCGCTGACGCGGTAGTCGGCCCACGCCTCGGTCACCTCGGTCTCGACCGACTGGAGCCGAGAGAGCACCCACTCGTCGACGAGCTCCAGCTCGCCGTCGGCGAGGTCGGCCTCGGCGGGGTCGTAGCCGTCGAGCTCCATGTACTCCAGCGGGAAGCGGAACACGTTCCAGAGGATGTTGAGCTTCCCCTGCAGCTCGCCGAGCCCGTCCCACTCGAACGCGAGGTCGACCCCCTGCTGGTCGTGGGAGAGCAGGTAGGTGCGGAGCGGGTCGCGACCGGCGCGCTCGATCGCCTCTTCCGGGGTGACGATGTTGCCGACCGACTTCGACATCTTGCGCCCGTCCTCGTCGTTGGCGAAGCCGTGCATCAGCACCTCCTCGTAGGGGATCTCGCCGACCGCGGCGGTGCCCATGCCGAGCTGCGACCAGAACCAGCCGCGGGTCTGGTCGTGCGCCTCGACGATGAGGTCGGCGGGCCACAGCTCGTCGTGGGCCTCCTCCTCGGACGGGTAGCCGAGCGTGCCCCAGCTGGCGACCGACGAGTCGAGCCACACGTCGAACACGTCCTCGACGCGGCGGTACGTGACGCCGTCCTCGACGATGGTCAGGTCGTCGACAGCGGGGCGGTGGAGGTCGATCGCCCCGGGGTCGACGTCCTCCTCGACGCGCTCGGCGAGCTCCTCGCGGGTGCCGACCACGATCATGTCCTCGTCGAGGTTCCCCGCCTCGGCGTCGTCGGGCACCCAGATGGGGATCGGGACCCCCCAGTAGCGCTGGCGGGAGACGTTCCAGTCGGGGGCGTCCTCGATGAAGTCGCGGAACCGGTTGTCCCGCGCCCACTGCGGATGCCACTCGGACTCCTCCATGTTGTCGAGGAGGTCCTCCTTCACGTCCGTGATCGAGATGAACCACTGGTCGGTGACCAGCTGGATTATCCCGGTGTCACAGCGCCAGCAGTGGCCGTAGCTGTGGTCGACGGTGCCGTGCGCGAGCATGTGGCCGTCGGCGACGAGGTCCGCGACGATGTCGTCGTTGGCGTCGCGCACGAACTGGCCCGCGTACTCGCCGGCCGCCTCGGTGAACTCGCCGTTGGGGCCGACCGGACAGTAGATATCGAGTCCCAGCTCCGTGCCGCGGTGGAAGTCCTCCTCACCGTGGCCCGGCGCGGAGTGGACGAGCCCGGTGCGGTCGGCCTCCACGTAGTCGGCGGCGTACACCCGCCCGGCGCCCTCGGAGTCGGGGTACTCGGCGACGTGGTCGGCGAGCGGGTGATCGTACGCCCAGCCGACGAGATCCTCGCCCGTCAGCTCGGCCTCGACCTCGTACTCCTCGTAGCGCCCCTCTCCGAGCACGTCCTCGACGCACTCTTCGGCGACGTAGAGCAGCTCCTCCTCGCCGTCCTTCTCGGCGCGGACGGCGTTGTACGCGAGCTCCTCGTCGACGGCGACGAAGGTGTTCGCGGGGATCGTCCACGGCGTCGTCGTCCAGATGACGAGGCTCCCCTCGCGGTCGGCGAGCGGGAACTTCACGTAGACGGAGGGGTCCTCGACGTCCTCGTACTCGACCTCGTTGTTGGCGAGCCCGGTCTCGCACCGCGGGCACTGCGAGATGGAGCGTTTCCCCTGCTCGACGAGCCCGTTGTCGGCGACCTCGGAGAACGCCCACCACGCGGCCTCCATGTACTCCGGCGAGATGGTCTCGTACGGGTCCTCCCAGTCCATCCAGACGCCGATGGACTTGAAGTCCTCGTCCATCGCCGCGCGGTTCTCTAAGGCGAACTCCTTGCACTTCTCGATGAACGCCTCCATCCCGTACTCCTCGATGTCCCGCTTGTTCTCGAAGCCGAGTTCCTCCTCGACTTTCACCTCGATCGGGAGCCCGTGCATGTCGTAGCCCGGTCGGTCGGTGACGCGGTGGCCGGTCATCCGCTTGTGGCGGATGATCGCGTCCTTCAGCGTCTTGTTCCACGCCGTGCCGAGGTGCATCTGCCCGGAGGTGTACGGCGGCCCGTCCACGAAGAAGAAGGGCGGGTCGTCGGCGTGCGCCTCCTTCGCCGCCTCGTAGGCGTCCACGTCGTCCCAGTAGTCGTCGACCGCCGACTCGACGTCCGCGGGCGCGTACTGGTCGTCGATCTGCTCCATATCCGTTGGTCTTCGCGCGCGTATTTGAATACGGCGGAGTCGGGGTCGCGGGCGGTCCGTCCGCGACGTCACTCCCGGCTCGACCGGCGCGAGGCACCGCGACCTCGCTCGTCGGTCAGAAGCGGGGAGTCCCCTCGAAATCGGGCACACGTCCGCGGTCAGAAACCGGTAAGCGGCCCATACCAATATATGACGGCAATGTTTAGTATGTCTCACATGAACGTCGCACGCTTGGTCCTCGTCGGAGCCGCGGTACTGCTCGTCGCGGTCGTCGCCACCGGCGGCGCAGTCGGTCAGGATCAGGTGACGCTCACCGTCTCGGTCGCCGACCAGGACGGCGACGCAGTCGGCGGGGCGACCGTCGAGGCCGAGTGGGAGACCGACTCGGGAGAGACGGGGACCGCGACGGGCACGACGGCGAGCAACGGGAACGTGCTCCTCGACGTCCCCGAGGGATCGAGCGTGGAGCTGGACGTGGACGACGACACCTACGTCAGAAACAGGCCGCTCGAGGTCGAGAACGCGAGCGCGGCGGAGATCGACCTCGGCGTCACCCGGAGCGGGACCGCGACGGTGACGGTCCTCGACGACCAGAATCGATCGCAGGCCGACGCGAGGGTGACCGTCCGCGAGGACGGGCGGTCCGTCGACCGCGGCGAGACCGGATCGGACGGGACCTACGAGACGGCTCGCCTTGAGCGGGGCACGTACAACGTCACGGTCGTGAAGCCGGGGTACTACGAGACGGAGCGCGAGGTCACGGTGTCGCTGAACACGGAGACGACGATCGCGATCGAGCGGGGGACCGTGACGCTCGACGTCCGCGCCCTCGACGACCACTTCGACCCGCCCGAGCCGATCGAGAGCGGGTCGGTCCGGGTGACGTCGTCGGTGTTCGAAGGGGAGGTGACCGTGACCGAGGGAACGGCCTCGCTCAACGTGCCCGTGAACGCGGCGTACACGGTCGAGGTCGTCACGGACGGGTACGACCCCTCGCCCGAGCGAGTCCGGGTGCGAGAGTCCCCGAGGAGCGTGAACGCCACGGCCCAGCGGACCCCCGCGCTGTCCGTCACCCCGGCGAACGACCGCGTGCTCGTCGGCGAGACGACGCGCGTGACCGTGCTGAACGCGTACGACGAGCCGGTGGCCGGCGCCACGGTCGAGGTCGACGGCGAGGACGTCGGCGAGACCGACGCCCGCGGGGAGATCGAGGTGCCGATCTCGTCCGCCGGAGACCGGACGATCGTCGCGAGCGACGGAGGCGTCGAGTCCGACCCGGCGACGGTCGAGGGCGTCGAGACCGCGGACGAGGCCGATCCGAGCGCGAACGGTTCGAACGATACCGGAGACGACGGCTCCGGCGACACCGACGACGGCGCTCCCGGCTTCGGCGTCGTCGCCGCGGTCCTCGCGCTCCTCGCCGCGGCCGTCGCCGCGGGTCGGTATCGCGGTCGCTGAGCGGGGAGAGACACGCCGAACCCTCCGGCCGCGGTCAGGCCGGCCGAAATCGGGCCCTCCGCCCGGTCACCACGCCGAGCGCAACACGCCCTCGATCGCCTCCGGCGTCGCGTCGAGTTCCTCGGGCGCCCGGTCCATACACCAGTCGTCGGCGACGTACTCGGCGATCGCGGGGAGATCGCCCTCCGCCGTCGCCGGCAGATCGCGGAGGCGCTCGGGCACCGGTAGCGCGCCGCGGATCGCGGCGACGGCGTCGACGACGTCCTCCGCGATCGCGTCGTCGTCGCGCCCGTCGACGTCGACGCCGAGCCCGGCGGCGAGCGCTCGGCGGCTCGCGTCGACCTCGTCGAAGAGGTACGCGAGGACGTGGGGGGCGACGGCCGCGTGGACGTCGCCCTGCTGGACGTCGTAGCGGCGCGCGAACCCGTGGCCGAACGCGTGTATCACCGAGATCCGGCGGTCGAGCTGGACGAGCAGCGCGCCGACCACGGCCCGGTCCGCGGCGGCCTCGGTCTCCGGCCGATCGCCGGCGACCCGCGGGAGCGAGTCGGAGAGGAGCCGTAGCCCGTGGACCGCGGCCGCGTCGCTCACGGGCGTCGCGTCCCGCGCGTACGGCGTCTCGATCCCCTTGTCGAAGCCGTTCATCGCCGACCCCGCGAGCGCCGACGACGGCGTCGTCTCGAACAGCGCCGGGTCGGCGAGGTCGACGACCGGC
Source organism: Halorubrum sp. Ea8 (assembly GCF_002252925.1). Classification (NCBI taxonomy): domain Archaea; kingdom Methanobacteriati; phylum Methanobacteriota; class Halobacteria; order Halobacteriales; family Haloferacaceae; genus Halorubrum; species Halorubrum sp. Ea8. The sequence goes on along the minus strand of NZ_NHPF01000065.1, from coordinate 14,419 downwards.
ATCGGTCCGTCGCCGCTGACGGTCAGCGGCTGGCCCGTGGGCGACTCGTCGGCCGGGAGCACCTCCAGCGAGCCGCCCGTCGAGAGGTCCGCGCCGGCGAACGTCGTCGGGATCACCACGACCGGGAGCGAGGGGTCGGACCCGGGCGCGAGCGACCCGAGCGCGTCGGGGCCTTCCGCCGCGTCGTCGCGGAGCTCGGCGAGGTCGCGGTCGTCGACGTCGAGTAGCGCCGCCTGCCGGGCGATATCGAGGCTGCTGCCGCCGCCGACCGCGACGAGGGTATCCGCGCCCACCTCGGCCCGCTTGTCGAGGAGGTCGTACGCCGTCTCGACGCGCTTGTCGGGGGTCGTCCCGTCGAAGACGCCGGCGAGTCGGTCGTCGAGCCCCCCGCGGATCCGGTCCATCAGGTCGTCGTTGGCGCCGACGTTGGCGCCGCAGACGACGAGCGCGTCCCCGAGCCCCCGGTCGGCGAGGACCGCGCTCAGCTCGCTCGCGCGGCCGCGTCCGTACAGGATCTCACAGCCGCGGTAGTCGTGCTCGAAGGAGTCCGCGATCGGTAGCATCGCGAGTCGGTACGGCAGGCGGCCGCTTGTAGCTGTGGGCCCGGGCGACGCGCCGGCGGGGTCGGCGACGGACCGACGGCGCCCCTCGCGGTCTCCCAAAGAGCCAACCCGCTGCGGGTCGGAGTCTCAGGCCGGTCGCCCGACCGACACACCATGCGCCGGTTCCCACCGCTCCCGGACCTCGACGACGCGGACCCGCCCGACGGCCTCCTCGAGGGCCACCTCTGGCTCCTCGAACTGATCGACGGAACGGGGCTCCGGTTCCGCATGGACGAGTCCGGACTCCTCCGGTTCGGCGGTCCGGAGGCGGTGTACGACGACCTCGACGCGGTCCCGCCCGCGGTCCGACCCGCGGTCCGGCACGCCCGCGATCGGTTCGACCGCGAGGCGCTCCGGCGGGCCGTCGCCGACCCCGCCGGCGTGACGTTCTTCGGGGTCGCCACCCACCGCTGCGGGACCGACTACGACTGGGACCGGATCCCGCCGTTCCTCGGCACCGACGTGTGGACGGGCGCGGACGGAGAGCGCGAGGGGAACGGAGAGAGTGGGGGTGACAGAGAGCGCGAGGGGAACGGAGAGAGTCAGGAGGACGGGGCGTTCCGGCCGCCGGACGCCGCCGCGGCGATCTTCGAGGGGGTCGGGCTCGCCCCGGTAAACGCGGTGGCGCGCGAGGTGAACGCGCGCGACTTCGACCCCGAGGGATACGCGGTCCCGGCGTCGGCGTGGCGCGACGGCCCGGCGGCCGGCGTCGTCGTCCGGAACAAGCGCGGCGGACGCGTGAAGATCTCGAGGGGGCCGAGCGACGGCGGCGACGGCGCGGGAGACGGCCGCGCGAGAGGCGACCGGGCCACGGACCCTCCCGACCCCGACGAACTCGCCGCGGTCCACGCCGGACGGGAGCGGTTCGACCGGGTCGTCGCGGCCCTCGAACGGCGCGGAGAGCCGGCGACGGTCGACCGGCTCGCGGACCTGACCGTCGAGGCGGTCGCCCGGGAGACGCCCCTCCGGTTCGGGGACGGCGAGAGCGGTCCGGCCGGAGTCGACGTCGCCCGGTTCCGCGCGTCCGTCGTCGAGCGCGCGAGCGCGTTCCTCGACGAGCGCTGACGGATAGCAAGCGGAAGCCTCGCCCTTCAGGGCGGGGTCCAAGCGACAGCACAATGCCACAACCGACGTGCTACGATGCGTCTGGATGTTCCACCGCTTCCAATCCTGCTTCGATAATTTCTCGGTAGGCTTCTTCAAGACTCACGTCTTGATCTTCAGCGTAGTCTTTCACGCGGCCGTTCAGGGTGTGTGAAATGTTGATATTCGGTCGCATTGTTTGTGTCCAAAAGACATATAGACGTAGGACTACAAATGTCTGTTGTCGTGAGGCGAACCAACACGTTCGCGGTACGCCCGCTCTCCGACGACGACGAGCGGCTACTGTTGGATCTGTTGGACGCCTCTGCGAGCCTGTGGAACGAGCTCAATTACGAGCGTCGCCAGCAATTCTTCGACGGCGAATCAGTGTGGGACACTGCTGACTACCGCAAGCAGTATGTCGATGTGACCGGCTCTGGAACCGCACAGCAAGTGATCCGGAAAAACAAGTCTGCGTGGAACTCGTTTTTTGCCGCCCTAGACGACTGGCACAACGGCGACCGTGATGAACGTCCCTCGCCCCCCGGATACTGGGGCAACGAAGATGATGGACGAGAACTACGCACGTTCATCCGGAACGACTTGTATACACTGGAAACCGGCGATCGGTCACGAATCGAGATCCCAGTCGGGTCCGCTCTGAAGGACGAATACGACCACACTGGTCGCCTCCGTCTTGAAGTCGCTGGCGACCCGAAGTGGGACGGCGAACAAGGTCGTTTGGAGATACAGTACGACGAGATAGACGACACGTTCAGGGCTTTTCAGCCTGTTACCGTACCTGATTCACAACAGGATTCACCACTGGCTTCGGAAGAAGCCGCACTGGACGTGGGCGCAAACAATCTCATCGCCTGTACAACGACGACCGGCCAGCAGTACCTCTACGAGGGCCGCGACCTGTTTGATCGCTTCCGCGAGACGACCGACGAAATTGCCCGATTACAGTCGAAGCTCCGTGAGGGGCGATACAGTAGCAACCGAATTCGGCAGCTGTATCAGAAACGGACACGGCGGCGCGACCACGCACAGGAGGCACTAGCCCGGGACCTGATGGAACAGCTCTACGCCGACGGTGTCAAGACAGTGTACGTCGGCGACCTCACGGATGTTCTCTCGGCGCACTGGTGTGCTGAAGTGAACGCAAAGACTCACCAGTTCTGGGCCTTTCGGGCGTTCATCGATCGCTTATCGTACACAGCCGAGGAATACGGCATCAGTATTGAGGTGCAGTCAGAAGCCAATACAACCCGAACGTGCCCGGTGTGTGGCGAACAAGAGGGTACCGATCGCGACGGCGACGTGTTCCGATGTCCGTGCGGCCACGAAGCACACGCCGATCTGTGTGCGTCCCGGACATTCCTCGAACAGCAGGCTTGCGAACTCGAAGTTGGGTCGATGGCTCGGCCCGTGCGCCTCAAGTGGGACGACCACAACTGGTCAGAGACACCACACTCTCCCGAGAGGGAAAGTCCCAACGAGGAGCGCACAAACCAGAGTACCGGCAACGGGAACGTTGCCTCCGTGGGTACGGCATAGCCAACATCCCACCGGAGGAATCCTCGCCCTTCAGGGCGGGGAGGAAGTCAAACGCGTCCCGGCGGGGCTGGCGGGGCGGAGTGACCCGTGCGCACGCACCGGACCGCCTTGACTCTCGTCCGCGCCCGTCGCCTCCGCACGCCCGCGTGCGCGTGCGCCGGGTTTATAAGCCGGCACTGACTAAATCAGGCAAGTTCTATGTCAGAGCAGAGTGAATACGGAGCCGGCCAGATACAGGTCCTCGAAGGCCTCCAGGCCGTCCGTAAACGTCCGGCGATGTATATCGGATCCACGGACGGTCGAGGATTGCACCATCTCGTCTACGAGGTCGTCGACAACTCTATCGACGAGGCCCTCGCGGGCTACTGCGACGAGATCACCGTCACGATCCACGGGGACGGCTCCGTCAGCGTCAGCGACGACGGGCGGGGCATCCCCGTCGACACCCACGAGAAGTACGACCGGCCGGCGCTCGAAGTGATCATGACCGTCCTCCACGCCGGCGGGAAGTTCGACTCCAAGTCCTACCAGGTCTCCGGCGGCCTCCACGGGGTCGGCGTCAGCGTCGTCAACGCCCTCTCGGAGCGGCTGGAAGTCGAGGTAAAACGCGACGGCGGCGTCTACCGCCACGAGTTCGCCCGCGGCGAGCCCGTCGAGGGCGCGTTCGAGCGCGTCCGCGACATGGACGAGGGCGAGGACACGGGGACGTACATCCGCTTCTGGCCCGACGGCGACATCTTCGAGACGGGCGACTTCGAGTTCTCGACGCTCGCCAGCCGCCTGCGCGAGCTGGCGTTCCTCAACTCCGGCGTCGCCATCACGCTCGCGGACGAGCGCGACGCGGACGGCGACGCCGCCGACGCGGGCGACGAGCAGACGTTCCTCTACGACGGCGGCATCCGCGAGTTCGTCGGCTACCTCAACGAGGCGCGGACGCCGATCCACGACGAGGTTATCTACTTCGCGGACGAGGACCAGGACATCCACGTCGAGGTCGCGATGCAGGCGACCGAGGAGCTGCAGGGTTCCGTCCACGCGTTCGCGAACAACATCAACACCCGCGAGGGGGGCACCCACCTCACCGGGTTCAAGACGGCCCTCACCCGGACCGTCAACGACTACGCCAACGAGCACGGGCTCGTCAACGACCTCGACGCGAACCTCAAGGGCGAGGACGTCCGCGAGGGGCTCACCGCGGTCATCTCCGTGAAACACCCCGACCCGCAGTTCGAGGGGCAGACGAAGACGAAGCTCGGCAACAGCGAGGTCCGCGGCATCGTCGAGTCCGCGACCCACGAGAAGCTCGGCACGTTCTTCGAGGAGAACCCCGACACCGCCCGGAAGGTCGTCCACAAGGCCGCGGAGGCCGCGCGGGCGCGCAAGGCGGCGAAGAAGGCCGAGGAGCTCACCCGCCGGAAGTCGGCGCTGGAGTCGACCGCGCTGCCCGGGAAGCTCGCCGACTGCCAGACCCGCGACCCCACCGAGGCCGAGCTGTTCGTGGTCGAGGGCGACTCCGCGGGCGGCTGCTTTACCGGTGACACGGAAGTCGCACTCGCATCCGGTCGGTCGATCACATTCGAGACGCTGGTCGATGAACACGAAGACGGGGAGACGCACTACTGTTACACGGTTGGACCTGACGGTAAGATAGAGATCCAGCAAGTGACGAATCCTCGGGTTACGAAACGAGACGCAAATCTCGTTCGAGTCACCCTTGATAACGGCGAGACGATACGGTGTACGCCTGACCACCAGTTCATGCTCAGAGATGGGAGCTACCGTGAGGCTCAGCATCTCGAAGACGGACAGTCGCTTATGCCGTTGTACCGAAAGACATCGGATACCGACGAGGAGAATATCACGATTGACGGCTACGAGATGGTGAAACAGCCGATAATGCGGGATTTCTGGGAATTCACCCATCTCCTCGCAGATCGGTACAATCTGGAACGCGGTCGGTACGCCGAAGCTGACGGAGAACACAAACACCACGTCGACTTCGACAAACGAAACAACCGCCCGGACAACATCGAGCGGCTCCCGGAAGACGAGCACATGCAGTTACACCGCGAACACGCGGAACGAACGCTGCACACGGAAGAGGTGTTCGAGAAACTTCGGGAGCTCAAACGGACCGAGGAGTTCCGTGAGAAGATGAGCGATCGCATGCAGCGAGAGGGGACAGTAGAGGTCCTCCGGGAGCAGGCGAAAAAGCAGTGGGAAGACGAAGAGTACCGTGAGAAAATGCGGGACGCGTGGCGGGAGTACTACGAGACGCATCCCGAGTACAGGGAGCGGGTTCGTGAGCGTCTCACCGAGGAGGCTCGGCAGTACTGGGCAGACGAATCTCACCGAGAAGAACAGTCCGAGCGAGTCGAAGAGTATTATGAAAATAACCCGGAGGCAGTGGAAACGCGTCGAAAAGACGCGAACGAACAGTGGGATGACGAGGAGCTACGCGACTGGCGGAGCAAGAAGACGGAGGAACAGTGGGACGAAGAGTTCAGAGAACAGCGCATGGAGGCGTACAACCAGACGTACTTCGAGCACACGATCCCGTTCATGAAAACGGTTCTCGAAGACGAGGGCGACCTAGAGAACTACGACGAACGTAGGCAGGTAGAGGGAGGACCGAACACCCTCACGAAATCGACGACGATAGAGAAGTTCTTCGAGGATGAAACCGCGTTGATCGAGGCCGTACAGACACACAACCACTCGGTTGCGTCTGTGGAACCGCTCGAAGAGACCGAAGACGTGTACGATCTCGAAGTCCCCGGTACCCACAACTTTGCTCTCGAATCTGGGGTCTTTGTTCATAATAGCGCCAAACAGGGCCGGAACCGCGAGAACCAGGCGATCCTCCCGCTCAAGGGGAAGATCCTCAACGTCGAGAAACACCGGCTCGACCGCATCCTTGAGAACGACGAGATCCGCGCGCTGATCACCGCGATCGGCGCGGGGATCGGCGAGGAGTTCGACATCGAGGACGCGCGGTACAACAAGATCATCCTGATGACTGACGCCGACGTCGACGGCGCACACATCCGGACCCTGCTCCTTACGCTCCTCTACCGCCACATGAAGCCCCTGCTGGAGGCGGGCTACGTGTACGCCGCCCAGCCGCCCCTCTACCGCGTCCGCTACCGCGGCGAGACGTACGACGCGATGACGGAGGCGGAGCGCGACCGGATCGTCGAGGAGAAGTGCGACGGCGACCCGGATCAGGTCCAGCGGTTCAAGGGCCTCGGCGAGATGAACCCCGACCAGCTGTGGGACACGACGATGGACCCGGAAAATCGCATCCTCAAACAGATCAACATCGACGACGCGGCCGCGGCGGACCGCATGTTCAACGTGCTGATGGGCGACGCGGTCGAGCCGCGGAAGCAGTTCATCAAGGAACACGCGACAGAGGCCGAGTGGGTGGACATATGAGCTCCGACGTACCCGACGCGAACCCCGACGACGTCCGCGCCGCACAGGTGACGAACGCCCGCATCGAGGACGAGATGGAGCAGTCGTACATCGACTACGCGATGTCGGTCATCGCCGGCCGCGCGCTCCCCGACGTCCGCGACGGGCTCAAACCCGTCCACCGGCGCATCCTCTTCGCGATGCACGAGGCGGGCGTCACGAGCAACTCCTCGCACCGGAAGTCCTCCTCCATCGTCGGCGAGACGATGGGTGACTACCACCCGCACGGCGACAGCGCCATCTACGACACGCTCGCGCGGATGGCCCAGGACTTCTCGATGCGGTACCCCCTCGTCGACGGGCAGGGGAACTTCGGCTCCGTCGACGGCGACCCGCCGGCGGCGATGCGGTACACGGAGGCCCGGATGGCCCCCATCGCCGAGGAGCTGCTGGCCGACATCGAGCGCGACACGGTCGACTTCACCGCCAACTACGACGACCGGCTCGAAGAGCCGGAGGTGCTGCCGTCGGCGGTGCCGCACCTCCTCGTCAACGGCTCCTCGGGGATCGCGGTGGGGATGTCGACGAACATCCCGCCGCACAACCTCGGCGAGGTCGTCGACGCGACGGTCGAACTGATCGAGAACCCGGAGTCGGCCGTCGAGGACCTGATGGAACACGTCAAGGGACCGGACTTCCCGACCGGCGCGAACATCGTCGGGCGGAACGCGGTTCATAAGGCGTACAAGACGGGTCGCGGTCGCGTTCGCGTCCGCGCCGAGTTCGAGGTCATGGAGGAGGAGGGCCGGATCGTCATCTCGGAGCTCCCATTCCAGCAGAACAAGTCCCGGCTCGTCGAGCGCATCGCCGAGGACGTCAACGAGGGCGCGATCGAGGGGATCCGCGACCTCCGCGACGAGTCCGACCGCGACGGGATGCGCATCGTCGTCGAGCTCAAGCGCGACGCGATGGCGGAGGTCGTCAAGAACCAGCTGTTAGAGAGCCACCTCGAACGCACCTTCGGCGTCATCAACCTCGCGCTGGTCGACGGCTCGCCGCAGGTGCTGGACCTGAAGGAGACGCTCGAACACTACGTCGAGCACCGCCGCGAGGTGGTGCGCCGCCGCTCAGAGCACGAGCTCGCGGAGCGAGAGGACCGCGCGCACATCCTCGAAGGCCGACTGAAGGCGCTCGAACAGGTCGACGACGTGGTCGAGACGATCCAGAACTCCGACGACCGCGACGCCGCGAAGGCCGCGCTGGAGGCGGAGTACGAGTTCAGCGAAGCCCAGGCGGCGCACATCGTCCGCATGCAGCTCGGCTCGCTCACCTCGATGGAGACGCAGGAGATCGAGTCGGAGTACGAGGACGTCACCGCCCGCATCGAGCGGCTGGAGACGATCCTCGCCGACCCCGACGAGCTCGACGCCGTGATCGTCGACGAGCTGAACGACATGAAGGCGGAGTACGGCGACGAGCGCCGCACGAGCTTCATCGAGGACGTCGGCGACGTCACCCACGAGGACCTCATTCCGGAGGAGGAGTGCGTCGTCGTGATGAGCGAGGACGACTACATCAAGCGCATGTCGCTCGACACCTTCCGGGCGCAGAACCGCGGGGGTAAGGGGATCATCGGCACCGGCCTGAAGGAGGGCGACAGGGTCTCCTCCGTGTTCGCCGCGAACTCCCACGACTACCTGCTCGTCTTCACCAACCGCGGACAGATCTACGAGCTGAAGACGTACGAAATCCCGGAGATGTCCCGGACCGCCCGGGGGAAGTCCGCGGTCAACCTCCTCGACCTCGACGGCGGCGAGGAGATCGAGGCGGTGGTGAACACCGACGACCTCGACGACGACGAGTTCCTCACGATGGTCACCCGCGACGGGTACATCAAGCGGACCGCCGTCGACGAGTTCGGGAACATCAGGTCGACGGGGATCCGCGCGATCCGGCTGGAGGACGGCGACGAGCTCGTCGACGTCGAGGTGACCGACGGCGACACGGACATCGTCATCGGGAGCCGGAACGGGATGGCGATCCGCTTCGACGAGTCGGAGGCCCGGGCGATGGGCCGGACCGCCCGCGGCGTGATCGGGATCGACCTCCGCGAGGGCGACGCGGTCGCCGGCGTGGCCGCCATCGACGACGCGTACCATAACTGGGTGCTCACCGTCACGGAGAACGGCTACGGGAAGCGCTCCGACCTCGACGAGTACCGCCTCCAGTCCCGCAACGGGAAGGGGCTGATCGACATCAAGACCGGCGACCGCAACGGCGAGGTCGTCGCCATCGAGGCGGTCACCTACGGCGACCACCTGGTCGCGATGAGCGGCGACGGCCAGATCATGCGGACCCGCGTCGAGGAGATATCCACCGTGAGCCGAAACACGAAGGGCGTTATCGTGATGAACCTGGACCCGGACGACGAGGTCGCCTCCGTGGACATCGTTCCCAAGTCGGTGTACGCCGACGCGGAGGCCGCCGCGGACGAGGCCGATCCCGTCGCCGACGTCCCGGTCGAGACCGAGTAGGTCCCCGATCTTCCCGGCCGCGTCGACCGGGGTCGACCGCTTCTCCCTCTGTCAGAGCCCGCAGGGCCTCCCGACGCTCGCGTGTCCGGGGTTCAACTCTCGCGGCGCCGATCGCGTTCTCATGCGCCGACGCGAACTCCTCGCGGCGACGACCGCGACAGCGACCACGGCGGCGGTCGCGGGCGAGTGCGTGGAACCGCGGTGGCGCGAATTTCAGGAAAATTACTTACCGTTACCGCGAAAACGGCCGGACGAGATGGACGAGTACGAGGGGATAGACGAGGTCGTGCACGAGCCGAGCGAGGCGTTCGCGGAGTCGACGAACGTCGCCGCGTTCATGCGCGAGTACGACATCGACGACTACGAGGCGCTCATCGAACGCACCACCTCGGAGCTCCCGGGCGAACCGGCGTCCGGCGTCGACTGGTTCTGGGACGAGGTCGTCGACTACCTCGACATCGACTTCTACACGGAGTACGACGCGGTTCGTGACAGCGCGGAGCGGAGCTCCGCGGGCAACCGGACGCAGTCCGGTGACGACAGCGACGGCCCCCAGTTCACCGACTGGTACCCCGGCGGCGAGATCAACGTCGCGCACAACGTCGTCGACAGACACGCCGCGGTCGACTCGCCGAACCGGAACCGGGTCGCGCTGATCTGGGAGGGCGAGCCCGGCGACGTCCGGGAGGTCACCTTCCACGAGCTGGCCCGCCAGACCGACCGCGTCGCCAACTACCTGGAGTCGGTCGGCGTCGAGACCGGGGACACCGTGGCCCTGTACATGCCGATGGTGCCCGAGGTCGTCTCGATCCTCTACGGCTGCCTGAAAGTCGGCGCGATCGCGGTGCCGATCTTCTCCGGGTTCGGGACCGAGGCGACGGCGACCCGGATCGCCGACGCGGAGCCGTCGGTCCTGTTCACCGGCGACGGCTTCTACCGCCGCGGGAGCGAGGTCCGGCTGAAGGGGACCGCCGACGAGGCGATCGCGGACGCGGGCCACGTCGAACACACCGTGGTGTACGACCGATTGGGCGCGACGCCGGCGGCCGAGTCGGCGGGGGGCGACGGCGGTGGCGTCGAGCCGGTCCCGTGGGACGCCGACCGCGACGTCACCTGGGGGGAGGCGGTCGCGTCGCGATCGACCGACTACGAGACGAAGCGGCTCCCGAGCGACCAGGAGTCCATGCTGCTGTACTCCTCGGGGACGACGGGCGAGCCGAAGGGGATCGTTCACACCCACGCGGGCGTCCTCACCCAGTGCGCCAAGGAGATCCACTTCGGCTTCGACCAGAAGCCGGCGGACCGGTTCTTCTGGGTCTCCGACATCGGCTGGATGATGGGGCCGTGGACGCTGATCGGGAACCACGCGTTCGGCGGGACCGTGGTGATGTACGAGGGCGCGCCCGACCATCCCGAGCCGGACCGCTTCTGGGAGCTGATCGACCGGCACTCGATCACGCAGTTCGGCATCTCGCCGACCGCGATCCGCGCGCTCCGCAAGCACGGGGACGAGTGGGTCGAGGGCCACGACCTCTCATCGCTCCGAATCTTAGGCTCCACCGGCGAGCCGTGGGACCCGGAGTCGTGGCGGTGGTTCTACGACGCGGTCGGCGGCGGCGACTGCCCGATAATCAACATCTCCGGCGGCACCGAGATCTGCGGCTGCTTCCTGATGCCGATGCCGAACCAGCCGCTGAAGCCCTGCACGCTCGGGGGACCGGGGCTCGGGATGGACATCGACATCGTCGACGAGACCGGCGAGTCGGTCCGGGACGAGGGGGAGCGCGGCTACCTCGTCGCCCGCGACTCCTGCCCGTCGATGACGAAGTCGCTGTGGTCCGGCGACGAGCGCTACCTGAACGAGTACTGGTCGACGTGGGACGACCTCTGGGACCACGGCGACTTCGCGCAGAAGGACGACGACGGGTTCTGGTTCCTCCACGGCCGCGCCGACGACGCCCTGAACGTCGCCGGGCGGAAGGTCGGCCCGGCCGAGATCGAGGGCGTGCTCATCGACCACGACGCCGTCAATCAAGCGGCCGCGGTGGGCGTCCCGGACGATACGACCGGCACCGCGGTGGTCGCCTACGTCGTCCTCGAACCCGACGTCGAACCGGGCGACGGGCTCCGCGAGGAGCTTCGCGAGCTGGTCGGCGAGGAACACGGGAAACCGTTCCGGCCGCGCGAACTGCTCTTCGTCGACGCCTTCCCGAAGACGCAGTCCGGGAAGATCATCCGGCGCGCGATCGAGTCGGTTTATAACGACGAGGACCCCGGCGACCTCTCCTCGATGGAGAACCCGGAGGCGCTGGCGGACCTCCGCGACGCGGTCTGAGGTGACCTACGCCGCCTCGGCGACCGCCTCGTCGAGCGCGTCGTAGTCCGGCTCCTGTCCCGCGTGCTCCGCGAGCCAGCGGTAGGTCACGACGCCGTCGCCGTCGATCACGAAGACGGCCCGCTGCGCGACCGCGTCGACGCCGTAGCGGTCGAACGACTCGACCACGTCGTACGCCTCGATCGCGCGGTGGTCGGGGTCGCCCACGAGCGCGAACGGGAGGTCGTACTGCGTCCGATAGGCCGCGAGCGCGTGCGGGAGGTCGGTGCTCACGCCGAGCAGGGTGCAGTCGTCGCGGTCGAAGCCGTCCCGGAGCGCTTCCATCTCGTCGGTGCAGGTGTTCGAGAAGGCGGCCGGGAAGAAGGCGAGCACCACGGGCTCGTCGCCGAGGCGGTCGCCAAGCCGGAACGATTCGATGTCGCCGTCAACGAGCGGGGCGGTGAAGTCGGGGGCGTCGTCGCCGACTGTCGTCATACCTCCCGGTTGCGCCGCGCGGGTATCACGGTTTCGGCGTTCGTCGACCGACTTCCCGCGAAGGCGGGATTATGGACGCGTTGCCCGCCTAACGACGACTCGGCGTCGGCTCACCGAGGCAAAAAGACTATAGTCGCAAGAGGGTTACTCCGGGACAGAGATGGCAATTCCGACTCCACTGATCGGCGGCATCCCGGCGGGCCCGGAGCTCCTCATCATCCTGCTCGTGCTGGTCCTTCTGTTCGGGGCGAACAAGATTCCGAAGCTCGCTCGGTCGACCGGCCAAGCGATGGGCGAGTTCAAGAAGGGACGCGAGGAGGTCGAGGACGAACTGAAACAGATGCAGGGAGACGACGAGGAGTCGACCGTTAGCGCGGACTCGACGGTCGACGAGGACGAGGACCTCGAGGACCTCGAAACCGAGAAAGAGACGAGCGCGTAGACCTGCTCGGCGACGCCGACCGATCCCCGCTGCGACGTTTTCTCCGCCGCGTTGGGCGCGTGGCCTAGCGGACAGGGCGAGAGGTTCCTAACCTCTCGATCGCGGGTTCGAATCCCGCCGTGCCCGTATCTCACTGCGTCCGATACGGGCACGGCTGACCCTCGCTCGCTCACTTCGTTTCGCTCGCGAGGATCCCGTCGCGCCCGTTCCTTCGCTTCGCTTGACCGTGTCTGAGTACACATGATCCCGTCCGCCAACGTCGCGGCGAAGCACGCCGGAAAGACGGACCTCGATCTCCACGAGAAACGCACCACATTCTACTCGATAGCACTCTATACCGCTCCACCCACACCGGCGCAATGTGGCGATTATCGGGCCGTTTCGCCGATCAAAACGCATCGTCCGCATTTGTTAACCCCCTGATTTCGGGTGCGGAGGCGGATTCTATCGAACGATTCGTCTCCGCGCGTCGTATCTCGCGGTCCCTGTTCTGACCGATTCGGAACCGATCAAAATCGACTGCCGAACGCGAAGGACGTAATCAGACCGGCGTCGCGGCGGTGCCGGACTCGGCCATCCGCCAGACGGTGAGCGCTCCCGTCACGCCGAGGCCGACCGCGAGCGCGAACAGGACGGCGTCGGTGCCCGCGGTGGCGATCAGTTTGCCGGCCACGACGGGCGCGACGAACGACGCCGCCCACCCGGCCACGCTCGCGATCGAAACGGCCGTTCCGGCGGCGCTCGGGGCAACGAACTCCTGAATTGACTGGTACATGAGCCCGATCTGCAGTTGGAGGAACACCCCTGCGAGGACGAGCGTCGCGACGAGTACCGCGATAGTCGTGCTGTAGTACATGAGGACCGAGAGCACGGTGGCGCCGACGAACGAGGCGGCGAAGACGGGCCGCCGTCGCCGGGCGAACACCGTGTCCGACAGCCATCCGCCCGTCGGCCGAGCGAGGATCCCGACCGCGGGAAACAGCGCGACGAACGCGCCGCTCTCCGCCAGCGACACACCGAACTGACGGGTGATGTACGTCGGCATCCACGAGTTAAACACCATATACAGCGAGTAGCCGAGGCCCGTGACGGCGACGATCATCCACACGTTCCGGTTTCTCAGCACCCGCTTGAAGCCGACCAGTGTTATCGGGTCCGGGGCCGTGGCCGCCCGGAACCCGCCGACCCGCCCGACCGCGACGGAGAGCGCGAGCGACATCGCGAAGACCGCGCCGCCGAAGACGGGGAACACCCCCGGCCAGGCGACGACCTCGGCGAGGCGCGGCGCACCGAGTTGTCCGAGCGCGTACCCGGCGGGATATCCCGAGATGATCACCGACGTCGCCGTCGCCCGCCTGTCGGGTGGGAACGTCCTCGACCCGACGTTGATACTGACGACCCAGAGAACGAACATTCCGACGCCTGCGAACAGTCGCGACGCGATCAGCAGCGAGACGGTCCCCTCGCTCGCGGCGAACCAGTCGCCGACGCTGCCGACGAGGAGGACGGCCGCCGCCGCGGGGATAACCGCACGGGTCTCGACGCGATCGAGATAGATCCCAACGGGAATACCGATCACCGTCGCGGCCACCTGTGGCATCGAGACGAGTGCGGCGGCCGTGGTCTCGGTGATATCGAGATCGGTCATCATCAGCGTGAGGATACTGGCCGGGGTGATCAGGTACGCACCGACGAACAGGAGCAGCAACCACGCGGCCGCGATAGTTACGACCCGCCACGCCGAGTCTCCGACGAGGTCACCGCCTCCGGTCAGCTTGGTATGCAAGACGGTCCCGATTGACAGTGTTTGGAAATAATCCTATTGGTGGTGATACAAGGCGTCGAGCGGTGGTGTCGCTGAGCCGCCGGTGTCCGTTTGCGGCGCAGACCGTTCGCGTCGTATCCCGCAGACGCCGGATCGGCCGGGGAGACCGACCGCTTCGACACTACCGGTTATAGAGATTCGAGGAGA